>JAEZKN010000437.1 GCA_023415395.1 Actinomycetes bacterium | reverse complement strand
CGCCAGCTGCGGGGACAGCGGCGCGTGCCGGCGTACGACGCTGAGCGGCTGCACACCGTCAACGCGACCGCGACGCTGGGCGAGGCGCTGGACACCATGCTCACCGCCTCGCACGGTGCGACGGTGGTCACCGGCGAGCGCGGCCAGTTCCTCGGGATCATCACCTTCGCCGACGTCACCGACCACCTGCGCGCGCTCGAGCCGGGGGACGCCGGTGGCTGACCGGGCCGGGCGGAGCCGGATCGCGTCGATGCCGCCGGGGTCGCTGGCGATGCTGGTGGTGCCGCCGGTGCTCGTGGTCGCCGTCTTCCTGGGCTACGTCTGGTGGCGCCAGACCGCCGACCTGGACTCGATCGAGCGCACCCAGCTCGACTGGCCGACCGTGTGGCGGCTGCTCGGGGAGCACGTGCGGCTGACCGTGGTGTCCGCGGTGGCCGTGGTGGTCCTGGCGGTGCCCGCAGGCGTCGCGCTCACCCGCGGGCGGCTGCGCGCGGCCGCGCCGGCCGTCGTCGGGGTCGCGAACGCCGGCCAGGCCGCTCCCGCGATCGGGCTGATCGCGCTCCTGGCGATGTGGCTGGGCTACGGCTTCACCACGGCGGTCGTGGCGCTCACGCTCTACGGCCTGCTGCCGGTGCTGCGCAACACGATCACCGGGCTCCACGGCGTGGACCCCACCCTGAAGGAGGCGGGCCGCGGCATCGGGATGTCCGCCACCGCCGTGCTCCTGCGCGTCGAGCTGCCGCTCGCCGGGCCGGTCATCATGGCCGGGGTCCGGACCGCCCTGGTGCTCCTCGTCGGGACCGCCGCCCTGGCGACGTTCATCGACGCGGGCGGCCTCGGCGCGATCATCGTCACCGGCATCTCCCTGCTCCGGGTGTCCCTGATGGTGTGGGGGGCGATCCTGATCGCCCTGCTCGCGCTCCTCGTCGAGTGGCTGGGCCGGGTGCTCGAGCTGCTGACCCGGCCGCGGGGGTTCTAGGTGCGCCGGCCCCGGCTCGTCCTCGCCACGGTCGTCCTGGTCGCGGTCAGCGGGCTGGCCGCCTGCGGCCTGGGCACGGCCGGCGGCGTCGTCCCGGAGGCCGCGCTGGCCGGGCCGCTCGCCGAGGAGCAGGAGTCGCTCGACGGGGCTGAGATCTCGGTGGGGTCGAAGAGCTTCACCGAGAGCATCCTGCTCGGCAAGATCGCCCTCATCCTCCTCCAGGCCGCCGGCGCCGACGTCACCGACCTCACCAACATCCCGGGCAGTGCCGCGGCCCGCCAGGCGCTGCTGGAGGGGGAGGTCGACGGCCTGTGGGAGTACACCGGCACCGCCTGGCTGACCTACCTCGGCCACGCGGACCCGATCGCCGACGAGCAGGAGCAGTACGAGGCCGTTCGGGACGAGGACGCCGGCAACGGCGTCGCCTGGCTGCCGCCGGCGCCGATGAACAACACCTACGGCTTCGCGGTGACCGCCGAGACCCAGGAGCGGCTGGGCGTCGAGACGCTCTCCGACATCGCGGACGTGCCGGTGGCCCAGCGGACCTTCTGCGTCGAGTCGGAGTTCGCGAACCGGCCCGACGGGCTCAACGGGATGCTGCGGACCTACGGCATCCCGCGCGGGTCGGCGAACGGCGTACCGGAGCGGAACATCCAGATCTACCAGACCGGGGCGATCTACGACGCGACGGCGCAGGGGCGCTGCAACTTCGGGGAGGTGTTCACGACCGACGGCCGCATCCTCGCCCTGGACCTGCGGGTCCTCGAGGACGACAAGCACTTCTTCCCGAACTACAACGTCGCCTTCGTCGTCCGCGAGGACGTCCTCGAGGAGCACCCGGAGATCGCCGACCTCATCGACCCGGTCAGCGCGGAGCTGACCGACGAGGCGCTGACCGAGATGAACGCGGCCGTCGACGTCGACGGGGACGACCCTGCGGACGTCGCCCTGGCCTGGCTGCGGGACGAGGGGTTCGTCACCTGACCTACCAAGCAATTGCTTGGTAGGGTGCGAGCATGACGACCACGGGGCTGCCCGCCATCGAGGGCTGGTTCACGACCGGGGCCGCCCCGGCGTTGATCGGCACCCGCTGCACCGCCTGCGGCACGGTGTTCTTCCCCCGTGCCGCCGGGTTCTGCCGCAACCCCGGGTGCGACGGCGAGGCGTTCGAGGAGGTCGAGCTCTCGCGGCGGGGGACCGTCTGGTCCTACACCGACGCGCAGTACCAGCCGCCCGCGCCGTACGTCCCGCGCACCGACCCCTACGAGCCGTTCGCGCTCGCCGCAGTCGAGCTGCCCGAGGGCCTGGTCGTCGTCGGCCAGGTCGCGGACGGGTACGGCGTCGCGGACCTGCGCGTGGGCGGTGAGGTCGAGCTCGTCGTCGAGACGCTCTACACCGACGGCACCGGGGACCGCACGATCTGGCGGTGGAAGCCCGTGGTCGAGATGGGCGAGGAGGCGGACCAGTGAGCGTCGCGGTGCTGGGTGTCGGCATGCATCCGTGGGGCAAGTGGGGCCGCCCCTTCGTCGAGTACGGCGTGCACGCGGCCCGGGCCGCGCTCGCCGACTCCGGTGTCGCGTGGCGCGACGTCGACCTCGTCGTCGGCGGGGAGACGGTCCGCAACGGCTACGGCGGCTACGTCGCCGGCGCGACGTTCGCCCAGGCGCTCGGCTGGAACGGCGCCGAGGTCGCGACGTCGTACGCCGCCTGCGCCACCGGCGCCCAGGCCATCGACACCGCCCGCGCCCGCATCCTCGCCGGCCTCTCGGAGGTCGCGCTGGTGGTCGGCGCCGACACCACGCCCAAGGGCTTCCTGGCGCCGAACGCCGGCGAGCGGTGGGACGACCCGGACTGGCTGCGGTTCCGGCTGCTGGGCATGACGAACCCGGCGTACTTCGCGATGTACGCGCGCCGCCGGATGGACCTCTACGGCGCGACCCCGGAGGACTTCGCCGCGGTCAAGGTCAAGAACGCGAGGCACGGGCTGGAGAACCCGAACGCCCGCTACCGCAAGGAGGTCTCGGTCGCCGACGTCCTGGGGTCGGCGGTGGTCTCGGACCCGCTGCACCTGCTCGACATCTGCGCGACCTCCGACGGTGCGGCCGCCGTGGTGCTGACCAGCACCGAGTACGCGAAGCGGCACGGCATCGACCGCCCGGTCCGGATCGACGCGGTCTCGACCGTCACGCCGACCTTCCCGAACACGGTCCTCGACATGCCGAACCTGTCCACGGACGCCAGCACCGCGGTCGCCGCCCCCGAGCGGACCTTCAAGGAGTCGATCGGCCAGGCGGCGTACGAGGAGGCGGGCATCGATCCCGCCGACGTCTCGGTCGCGGAGGTCTACGACCTCTCCACCGCCCTGGAGCTGGACTGGGTCGAGGACCTCCAGCTCTGCGGGCGCGGCGAGGCCGAGGCGCTGCTGCGAGCAGGGGACACCACGATCGGTGGCCGGATCCCGGTCAACCCCTCCGGCGGGCTCGCCTGCTTCGGCGAGGCCGTGCCCGCCCAGGCCCTGGCCCAGGTCTGCGAGATCACCTGGCAGCTGCGCGGGCAGGCGACCGGCCGCCAGGTCGAGGGCGCCACGGTCGGCATCACCGCCAACCAGGGTCTCTTCGGCCACGGCTCCTCGGTGGTGCTCAGCCGCTGACGGTCACCGGCCCGCCGCCCGGGCGAGGTTCTGCTCGGCCTGGAAGCGCGACATCCGCGTGATCAGGTCGGCGGGCACGCCCTCGGCGTACGGGAACCGGACGGCGCTCTTGGAGCGCTGGTAGGGCGCGAGCTCGTCGGCGAACGCGCTGAAGGCGGCGAACGGCGGCGGGCAGGACAGCGAGAAGTGCCGGGCGTAGGCGGAGTAGTAGAAGACGAAGCCGTGGTGCTTCACCGCGGGGATCTGGTAGCTGATGACCTCCTCGGCGCCCTCGGGGACGCCGGCGAGGATCGCCGCGCGCACCTGGTCGAGGACCGCGCGCTGGTCGGCCGGAAGCGTGGTGAGGTAGTCCTCGACGGTGCGGAAGTCGGTCTTGGCCATCGGGTGCTCCTCCGGGTCGGGGATGTGCTCGTCCGTGCAGACCCGCCCCGCGCCCCGGATCCATCGCCGAGTCGGCGCAACTTGCCCGCCCCGGACCCGCGAGTCGGCGCAACTTGCCCGCCTCGTCCACAGGCCCGCGGCAAGCCGCGCCGCCGCGGCGGGGGCAGGCGGGCCAGACCCGCCG
>JAEZKN010000277.1 GCA_023415395.1 Actinomycetes bacterium | reverse complement strand
GGTCACCGTCGAGGAGGGCGACCGCGGCACCCCCGTCGTCGCGCTGCCCTTCCGCGTCAACGGCGTCGTCGACGCGCCGGCCCAGGTCGGCTTCACGATGATCGGGCCGGACGGCAGGATGCGGCGGTTCACCGTCGACCTCGCGCCGGGGGAGACCGGCGGCACCGTGCCGGTCAGTCACGAGGCGGACCAGCGCGCCGACCTTCGCCGTCGGACCACCGAGGTCGCGGCCGCAGCGACCCGCAACGTGATGACCGACGCCTACCTCGGGGCGGTCGTCGTGCTCGACGACGACTCCCGACCGCAGCCGCGCGTGACGACCGGTGCGAGCCGGGTCGTCGAGGGCCGCATGGCCCGCTGGACGGTCTCGCTGGCCCGCCCGATCGACTTCGACCTGCCGGTCTCGCTGACCGTGATCCGCAGCCCGCGGCCGGCACTGCGCATCGACGACGTGGACCCGGACTGGCTGGAGTTCCAGGTGGGCGAGGTGCCGGGCAACCCGCCACTGTGGCGCACCGGTCTGATGTCGTTCGCGAACCTGCGGCCGGGCCGGGTGGCGGTCCAGCTGAGCGTGCCGACGCGGCGCGATGCGGCCGTCGAGGGACCCGAGACCCTACGGGTGCGGATCGAGGTCGGGCGCCGCGCCTACGTGAGCACGGTCACGGTCGTGGACGGGATCAGCGGCACTCGGCGGTGACGTCGTCCGGGTCGCCGGTCGGCATGTGGACGGTGCAGTGCACCAGCCGGCCGTCGAGGCGGAAGGGGACGTCGGTGGTCGTCGAGCCCGGCTCCATGTCGAAGGTCGACGCGGTCAGGTCGATGGAGTCCTTCGGCAGCGGGTTGCCGGCGCCGTCGACGAGCTCGAGGCCGTACTTGTGGTTCAGCGCGTCCTCGGCGAGGGCCAGCGGCGTCCGCTCGTTGAGGCCGAAGGTCGTGGTCGCGGCCCACGGCAGGGTGAGCGCGAGCGCCAGGAGCACCACGACCGGCAGCCAGAACGTCAGGACCTTGCGGACCCACGACTCGGTGCGGAACGGGTTCTCCTCGGCCTGGATGTGCGTCACGACTGCACGATATCCGGGCTGCTGCTGCTGACCCAGTTCGCTGCCTCGGGGTGGGTGGCGGCGCGCCGAGGCGTCGTTCTCGGGGATCCCCGGTTAACCGGGGACCCCCGAGAAGGCCAGACGCGACCTGAGCCGGTCAGATCTGCGGTACGCCGGCGAGCGCCGCGCTCAGTGCCTCGTCCGAGAGCGGGTCGTCCTCGAGACGGCCGCCGAGGAAGGCGTCGTACGCGCCGAGCTCGAGCAGGCCGTGCCCGGACAGCCCGACCACGATCACCGGCTCCGCGCCCGTCTCCGCCGCCGCGAGCGCCTCGCGCCGGGCCTGCGCCAGCGCGTGTGACGACTCGGGCGCCGGGACGACGCCCTGGGTGCGTGCGAACTCGATCGCCGCCTCGAAGCACTCCCGCTGGTGCAGGGCGGTCGCCTCGATCAGGCCCTCGTGGACCACGTGCGAGACCAGCGGCGCCATGCCGTGGTAGCGCAGCCCGCCCGCGTGGATGGGCGAGGGCACGAAGTCGTGGCCAAGCGTGTACATCTTCATCAGCGGCGTGAGCCCGGCGGTGTCGCCGAAGTCGTAGCGGTACTCCCCGCGCGTCAGCGTCGGGCACGAGGTGGGCTCGACCGCCAGGATCCGCGGGCTCTGCGCGCCGGTCAGCTTCTCCCGCAGGAAGGGGAAGGCCAGGCCGGCGAAGTTCGAGCCGCCGCCGGCGCACCCGATCACCAGGTCCGCGCCGGACTCCCCGGCCTTCGCGAGCTGGCGCACCGCCTCCTCGCCGATCACGGTCTGGTGCAGCAGCACGTGGTTGAGCACCGAGCCGAGGGCGTACTTGGTGGAGTCGTCCTGCGCCGCGACCTCCACGGCCTCGGAGATCGCGATGCCGAGCGAGCCCGGGTGGTCCTCCGCGAACGCCTTACCCGACTCGGTGAGCCGGCTCGGGGAGCGGTGCACCGAGCCGCCGAAGACCTCGATCAGCGTGCGGCGCTGGGGCTTGGTGTCGAAGGACGCCCCGACCTGCCACACCTCGCACTCGACCCCGAAGAGCGCGCACGCGTAGGACAGCGCCGTGCCCCACTGCCCGGCCCCGGTCTCGGTGGTGAGCCGGGTGATGCCGTGCAGCGCGTTGTAGTAGACCTGCGGCACCGAGGTGTTGGTCTTGTGCGACCCGGCGGGCGAGACGCCCTCGTACTTGTAGTAGATCCGCGCCTTGGTGCCGAGCCTCTGCTCCCAGCGGCGGGCGCGGTAGAGCGGGCTCGGCCGGTACTGGCGGTAGACGTCGAGGACCGGCTCCGGGATCTCGACGTACCTCTCGGTCGTGACCTCCTGGAGGATCAGCTCCATCGGGAAGAGCGCCGCGAGGTCGTCGGGCCCGACCGGCTCCCGCGTGCCCGGGTGCAGCGGCGGCGGCGGGGGCGTGGGCAGGTCGGCCACCAGGTTGTACCAGTGGGTGACCTGCTCGGACTCGTCGAGGGTGAACATGACCTGGTCGCTCATGCCCCGGGAGCGTAGCCCTGGTCGAGCCGGGTCGGTGGGGGTTTCGGCGCCCGGGACCGGCGGGGGTTCTCGGCCACTCCCGACGGTTCTCGGGCGTTGCAACGGGGTGGAACGGTCGGCTTCCCCGGTTAACCGGGGATCCCGACCGGCCTCAGGCCCCGACGTCCTCCGCGTCCACGATCCGGTAGGCGTACCCCTGCTCGGCGAGGAACCGCTGCCGGTTCTGGGCGAAGTCGGCGTCGACGGTGTCGCGGGAGACGATCGTGTAGAAGTGCGCGCTGCGGCCCTCGGTCTTGGGACGCAGCAGCCGGCCGAGGCGCTGGGCCTCCTCCTGGCGCGAGCCGAACGAGCCGGACACCTGGATCGCCACCTCGGCCGAGGGCAGGTCGATGGAGAAGTTCGCGACCTTGGAGACGACGAGCAGCCCGATCTCGCCGGAGCGGAAGGCGTCGAAGAGCCGCTGCCGCTCCTTGACCGACGTCTCGCCCTTGATCACCGGCGCGTCGAGCGCGGCGGCGATCTCGTCGAGCTGGTCGATGTACTGCCCGATCACCAGCGTCGGTTGGCCGGGGTGGGACTCGACCAGCGACCGCACGACGTCGATCTTGTGGTGGGTGCAGGACGCGAGGCGGTACCGCTCCTCGGGCTCCGCGGTCGCGTAGGCGATCCGCTCGGCCGAGGGCAGGGTCACCCGCACCTCGACGCAGTCCGCCGGGGCGATCCAGCCCTGGGCCTCGATGTCCTTCCACGGCGCGTCGTAGCGCTTCGGCCCGATCAGCGAGAAGACGTCGCCCTCCCGGCCGTCCTCGCGCACGAGCGTCGCGGTCAGGCCGAGCCGGCGGCGCGCCTGGAGGTTGGCGGTCATCCGGAAGATCGGCGCGGGCAGCAGGTGCACCTCGTCGTAGACGATCAGCCCCCAGTCTCGCGCGTCCAGCAGCTCCAGGTGGGGGTAGACGCCCTTCCGCTTGGTCGTCAGGACCTGGTAGGTCGCGATCGTGACCGGTCGGACCTCCTTGACCGCACCGGAGTACTCGCCGATCTCGTCCTCGGTCAGGGAGGTACGCCGCACGAGCTCGTCCTTCCACTGCCGGGCCGAGACGGTGTTGGTGACCAGGATCAGCGTGGTCGCCTTCGCCTCCGACATCGCGGCCGCGCCCACGAGTGTCTTGCCGGCACCGCACGGCAGCACCACGACGCCGGAGCCCCCGTGCCAGAAGGACTCCGCGGCCTCGCGCTGGTAGGGCCGCAGGTGCCAGCCCTCCTCGAAGAGCGAGATGGGGTGGGCCTCCCCGTCGACGTAGCCGGCGAAGTCCTCGGCCGGCCAGCCGAGCTTGAGCAGCGCCTGCTTGAGGTTGCCCCGCTCGGAGGCGTGCACGAGCACGGTGTCGTCGTCGACGCGGGTGCCGATCATCCCCGCGACCTTCTTCGCGCGCAGCACCTCCTCGAGCACGGGCCGGTCGTTCGAGACCAGCACCAGCCCGTGGACGGGGTGCTTCTCCAGGCGCAGCCGGCCGTAGCGGGCCATGGTCTCGGCCACGTCGATGAGCAGCGCGTGCGGGACGGCGTAGCGGCTGTACTCCAGCAGCGTGTCGATCACCTGCTCGGCGTCGTGGCCCGCGGCGCGCGCGTTCCAGAGTCCGAGCGGCGTCAGCCGGTAGGTGTGGACGTGCTCGGGGGAGCGCTCGAGCTCGGCGAAGGGCGCGATCGCCTTGCGGCAGTCCGGGGCGCGCTCGTGGTCGACCTCGAGCAGCAGGGTCTTGTCCGACTGGACGATCAGCGGGCCGTCGTTCACAACGGCCAAGCCTACGGACCGTCAGGTGAGCGCCCGCTGCCGAGCGCGGTAGGCCGCCACGTTGGCCCGTGAGGAGCAACGGTCGGAGCAGTAGCGCCGCGAGCGGTTCGGCGAGGTGTCGACGAACACGTGGGTGCAGCGGTCCGCCGAGCAGACCCCGAGCCGGTCGGCGCCGAGGTCGCAGACCAGCGTGACCAGCCCGAGCAGGGACTCGCCGACGAGCAGGTCGGCGACGCTGGCGGTGTCCGTCGCGACGTGCAGGTGCAGGCCGTCCTCGTCGTGGTCGGAGATCCGCGGCGTGATCGGGTGCTGCGCCAGCAGGTCGTTCAGCCCGCTCACCACGTCGTGGACCCGTCGCTCGTCGCCGGCCTCGAAGACCGGCCGCAGCTCGCGCTGGAGCTTGCGCAGGAGCATGCAGTCGCGATCGCTCGCGCGGTCGCGCAGCCACGGCCGGTCGGCGAGGTACGCCGCCAGCCCGTCGACGTCGGACATGTCGGCGTTCAGCAGCGCGGCCGAGGCCTCGGCGTACCGGAGGAAGTCCACGGGGGTGACCGTACCGATCAGGCGGTGACGGCACGCACCGTCGTGATGCGATGGACGGCGAAGGTCCGGACGTCGTCGCTGCGGTGGTCGTGCGCGGTGAGCGACCCGCCCTCGACCCGGATCGGGTCGACCAGGCGCTCGGAGGTGGACCCCTGGTTGTCGACGTAGCCGATGAGCACGGACTCCTCGGCCTCGATCGCCTCCCGCAACGCGGCCATCGACCCGCTCGGCGACAGCGCCTCGGCCGGCGAGGCGGGCCGGGACGACTCGGCCCGGTCGCCGGCCCGGATCGCGGTGACGACGTGCGCCGTGTGGGCG
>JAEZKN010000232.1 GCA_023415395.1 Actinomycetes bacterium | reverse complement strand
CCCCTGCTCTCCGACCTCGACTTCAGCGCCTTCTCGCACTCGGCCCTGGTCCGCATCGCCGACGAGGTCTGCCTGCAGATGCACCTGCTCCACCTCTCCTTCGTGCACGCCGTCGGCCGGCGCGCCGACGGCGAGCAGGCGCTGGAGATCGCCACCAAGCAGCTGGTCGGCATCGCCGGGATCGCGGCCGAGCGGATCGCGCGGGCCCTCGGCACCGACGACCCGATGCGGGTCCTCGCGCTGCACCCCCTGCTCAACCCGGCGGCGTACGTCGACGCGACCCTCGCCGGGGACACGCTCACCGTCCGCCCCTCGCCCGCCTGGGAGGACGCCGCGTGGATCACCCTGTGCGGCCCCGGCCGCGAGCGCCCCCTACGCGCCCTGCTGCGCGCGGTCGACCCGTACCTCGACGTCGAGGTGACGGGTTCACCGGAGCGATGGACCGCGACCGTCGTGCGGCGGGCCGAGCCGGCGCCGGAGGCCGACGAGGTGGCGGTGACCCGCTTCAGCACCGGCTCGTCCTTCCGGTTCGAGCCACGGCGTTCCCTGCCCATCACCCCGGTGCCACACTGAGGGGGTGCCCGTCACCCGTGGCTTCTTCGGCAAGAAGCGTCCCGAGCGCCCGGACCGCCTGCCGCCCGGTCAGTACGACACCGGCAGCTCCTGGCCCACCCTGACCGCGGAGGCCACCCCGCGGATCGACCTCGACAGCTGGACCATGACCGTCGACGGCCTCGCCGGCCGCCCGCACACCTGGTCGTGGCGCGAGCTGCACGCACTGCCGGAGTCGACGTACTTCGGCGACATCCACTGCGTGACGACGTGGTCGAAGTTCGACATGACCTTCCGGGGGATCAGCGTGGACACGCTGCTGGAGGTCGCGATGCCCCTGCCCGAGGCGCAGTTCGTCATGGCGCACTCGACCACCGGCTACACCACCAACCTCCCGCTGGCCGACGTCACCGGCGGGAAGGCGTGGGTGGTCTGGGAGGTCGACGGCAGGCCGCTGCCCGCCGGGCACGGCGGGCCGGTGCGGCTGCTGGTGCCCCACCTCTACTTCTGGAAGTCCGCGAAGTGGGTCACCCGGCTCGAGCTCATGGAGCGCGACCGGCCCGGCTTCTGGGAGCAGAACGGCTACCACGACCGCGGCGACCCCTGGCTCGAGCAGCGCTACCAGGGAGACCCGTAGTGGCCCCGGCCGGCGGCTGGACCACCGGGACGATCATCGAGCTCGACCACCCCACCGACCGGCTGGTGCGGCTGCGCCTGCACGTCGACGACCGGGTCGACCACCTGGCGGGTCAGCACTACGTCGTCCGGCTGCGCGCGCCCGACGGCTACACCGCGCAGCGCTCCTACTCCGTCGCGTCCGACCCCGACGACCCGCTGCTGGAGCTCATGGTCGAGTGCCTGCCCGGCGGCGAGGTTTCGGGCTTCCTGCACGACGTCGCCGAGGTCGGCGACGTGCTCGAGCTGCGCGGCCCGATCGGCGGCTGGTTCGTCTGGGAGGGTGACGTGCCCGCCGTCTGCCTGGCCGGCGGGTCCGGTGTGGTGCCGGTCGTCGCGATGACGCGCGTCGCGCGCCGGCTCGGCCTGCAGGACCGGCTCAAGGTCGTCGTCGTGGCCCGGACCTGGGAGGAGCTCCCCTACGCCGAGGAGCTGCGCAGGTACGGCGCGTTCATCGCGCTCACCCGGCAGAACCTGGTCCTCCCCGGAGGAGACGACCGGGTCGCCGCGCCGCCGTACCACGACGAGCTGGCGCCCTACGTCGCCGGCGCCGAGCGCGCCTACGTGTGCGGCTCGGTCGGCTTCGCGTCGTACGCCACCCGGATGCTGGAGGAGAGCGGCATGGCGACCGACGCGATCCGGGTCGAGCAGTTCGGTGAAAGCGGGTGAGCACCGCCGCCGTGCTCGCGCCCTACGATCGGCGCATGCTCATCCTGGGTCTCATCCTCTTCGGCATGCTGATCGGCGCCGGTGCGCAGCTGATCCTCGGCCGCGACAGCGGCGGCGTGGACTGGACGATGGCGATCGTGGCCGGCCTGGTCGGCTCGTTCGTCGGCGGACTGCTCATCAGCCTCCTGGCCGGCGACGGCATCGAGCTGCGCGCGAGCGGCATCATCGGCTCGCTCGCCGGTGCGATCATCGTGACCGCGGCCTGGCGCTGGGCGGCCGGCCGCACCAAGGCGGCGTGATCCCCGGATGAGTGCGGCCTTCGGGCACTTCCGCGTCGGCTTCGTCACCGGAGCCACGCCCGACAAGTGGGCACGGACCTGGCGCGAGCGCTACGCGCGCGACCCGCTCGAGCTCGTGCCGCTCGAGGAGGACGAGCAGGAGCAGCGGATCCGCGCCGGCACGCTGGACATGGCGCTGGTCCGGCTGCCGATCGACCGCGACGGGCTGCACTGCATCCCGCTCTACGAGGAGCTCCCGGTCGCGGTGATGGGCGCCGAGCACCTGCTCACGCTGGCGGAGGAGGTCACGACGGCGGACCTCGCCGACGAGCAGCTGGTCCTGCCCGAGCGCTCCGGCTGGACGCCCAGCGCCGAGCAGCTGGCCTGGCCGCCGATGTCGGTCAAGGACGCCGTCGAGGTCACCGCGTCCGGCACCGGCGTCGCGATCGTGCCGATGTCGATCGCCCGCCTGCACCACCGCAAGGACGTGACCTACCGCGTGGTGACCGACCTGCCGCCGACCACGGTCGGCCTGGCCTGGCTGGTCGAGAACGAGGACCCGTGGGTGCAGCGCTTCATCGGCATCGTCCGTGGGCGCACGGAGCGCAGCTCGCGGGGGTGACGGGCCCGGGGTGAGTCGGCTCACGGGTAGCCACCCCCACGGGTGGGTACGCCGTGGCCGTGAGCACTCTGCACCGCCCTCCGACGTCCGACCCGATCCCGCACCCGGCGCTCGACCGGCCGGTCGAGGAGTCGACCGCGAGCGGAGGCCTGGACCGGCTCGTCTTCGGGGTGACCGCCGTGATCGCGGTGGCCTTCCTGGTCTGGGGCTTCCTCAGCACCTCGAGCCTCGGCTCGGCGTCCGGCAAGGCCCTGGCCTGGGTGATGGAGGACATGGGTTGGCTCTTCGTCACGACGGCCAGCGCCTTCGTCGTCTTCGTGATCTGGCTGGCCGCGAGCAAGTTCGGCAACATCCCGCTCGGGCGTGACGACGAGGAGCCGGAGTTCCGCACGGTCTCCTGGATCGCGATGATGTTCAGTGCCGGGATGGGCATCGGCCTGATGTTCTACGGCGTGAGCGAGCCGATCAGCCACTTCGTGACCCCGCCGCCGGGCACCGGCGCCGCGGACAACCCCGAGGCCGTGCAGAACGCCATGGCCACCACGCTCTTCCACTGGACCCTGCACCCCTGGGCCATCTACGCCGTCGTCGGGCTGGCCATCGCCTACGGCGTCTACCGCAAGGGCCGCCTGCAGCTGATCTCCGCGGCCTTCGAGCCGCTCCTCGGCCGGCGGGCGTACGGCGGCTGGGGCAAGGTCATCGACATGCTGGCGATCTTCGCCACGCTCTTCGGCTCGGCCGCCTCGCTCGGCCTCGGCGCCCTGCAGATCAGCAGCGGGCTGGAGATCGTCGCCGGCGTCGGTGAGGTCGGCAACGGCCTCCTCGTGGGCATCATCGCCGTGCTCACCGCTGCCTTCATCCTCTCCGCGGTGTCCGGCGTGGCCAAGGGCATCCAGTGGCTCTCGAACATCAACATGGTGCTCGCCGTGGCCCTCGCGATCTTCCTCTTCGTCGTCGGCCCGACCGTGTTCATGCTGAACCTGATCCCGACCTCGATCGGGAGCTACGTCGCCGACCTGCCGATGATGGCGGCCCGCACCGGCGCCGAAGGGGCCGAGACCAGCTCGTGGCTCGAGGGCTGGACGGTCTTCTACTGGGCGTGGTGGATCTCGTGGACGCCGTTCGTGGGCATGTTCATCGCGCGCATCTCGCGCGGGCGCACCGTGCGGCAGTTCGTGACCGGCGTGCTCCTCGTCCCCAGCATGGTCAGCCTGGTCTGGTTCTGCATCTTCGGGGGCGCGGCCATCGACCTGCAGAAGTCCGGCACCGACATCGCGGGCGCCGGCGGCGGCGCCGTCGAGTCGCAGCTGTTCACCACGCTGGAGTCCTTCCCGTGGGCGACCCTCACGAGCATCGTCGTGATGCTGCTCGTCGGGATCTTCTTCGTGTCCGGCGCGGACGCGGCGTCGATCGTCATGGGCACGCTGTCCGAGCGCGGCACCCAGCACCCGACCCGGCCCATCGTCATCTTCTGGGGCGTCGCGACCGGCGCCGTCGCCGCCGTGATGCTGCTGGTGGGCGGCGACGACGCGCTGACCGGGCTGCAGAACATCACGATCGTCGCGGCCCTGCCGTTCGTGGTCGTGATGATCGGGCTGGCCGTCTCGCTGGTGAAGGACCTGCGCTCGGACCCGCTCGTCGTGCGGCGAAAGTACGCCGAGGAGGCGGTCGAGGCCGCCGTGATCGCCGGCGTCACCGAGCACGGTGACGACTTCGTGATCGCGGTCGACAAGGACCCCGAGGCCTAGCTCCAGCTGGTCGGCAACGGCCGTCCCTCGTGGAAGCCGGCCGCGCTCTGGACGCCGACGACCGCCCGCTCGTGCAGCTGCGCGAGCGAGGCGGCGCCGGCGTACGTGCACGCGGAGCGGACGCCCGAGCAGATCTGGTCGAGCAGGTCCTCCACGCCCGGGCGGGCGGGGTCGAGGTACATCCGCGAGGAGGAGATCCCCTCCTCGTAGAGGCCCTTGCGGGCGCGGTCGTAGGCCGACTCACTGGCGGTGCGGTTGGCCACGGCCCGCGCCGAGGCCATGCCGAAGGAGACCTTGTAGGCGCGTCCGTCGGAGTCGAGCATCAGGTCGCCGGGCGACTCGTGGGTCCCGGCGAACCAGGAGCCGACCATCACGGCACTGGCGCCGGCCGCCAGGGCGAGCGCCACGTCCCGCGGGTGCCGGACTCCCCCGTCGGCCCACACGTGCTTGCCGAGCTCGTGGGCGGCGTCCGCGCACTCCAGGACCGCGGAGAACTGCGGGCGCCCGACGCCGGTCATCATCCGCGTCGTGCACATCGCGCCGGGCCCGACGCCGACCTTGACGATGTCCGCCCCGGCCTCGATCAGCGCGCGGGTGCCCTCGGCGGACACGACGTTGCCGGCCGCGACCGGCACCTGCGGGTCGAGCGCACGCACGGCGGCCAGCGCCTCCAGCATCCGGTCCTGGTGTCCGTGCGCGGTGTCGACGACCAGGCAGTCGACGCCGGCATCGAGCAGCTCCTCGGCCTTGACCGCGACGTCGCCGTTGACGCCCACGGCCGCGGCGATCCGCAGGCCGCCGCCGGCGTCGACGGCGGGGTCGTAGAGCGTCGCCCGCAGCGCGGCCTTGCGCGTCAGCACGCCGAGCAGGCGGCCGTCCGCGTCGACCGCGACCGCCAGGCTGGTGTGCGAGGCGTCGAGGCGGTCGAAGGCGTCGCGCGGGTCGGCGTCCTCGCCGAGCAGCACCGCGACCGGCGCCATGACGTGCTGCACCTGGGCGAAGCGGTCGACCTCGACGCAGTCGGACTCCGCGACCACGCCGAGGGGCCGCCCGTCACGCACGACGACCGCCGCACGGTGCGCCCGCTTCGGGATGAGCGCCAGGGCCTCGGCGACCGTCTGCTCCGGCGCGAGCTCGATCGGCGTGTCGAAGACCAGGTGCCGCGACTTCACGTAGCGCACGACGTCGGCGACCACCGCGGACGGGATGTCCTGCGGGATCACCGCCAGGCCACCGCGGCGGGCGATGGTCTCGGCCATCCGCTTGCCCGCGATCGCGGTCATGTTGGCGACGACGATCGGCAGGGTGGCGCCGGTCCCGTCGCTCGTGGAGAGGTCGACGTCGTAGCGGCTGGCCACCGCGGAGTGCCGCGGGACCATGAAGACGTCGTCGTAGGTCAGGTCGTGGGCCGGGGTGACCGGGTCGAGGAACTGCACGTCGGTCGAGTCTAGGTCGTGGCTAGGTTGGGGGCGTGGCCTTCGTCGATCCCGGGAACCCGTCCACCCTCGTCGCCGACCTCCGCGCGGCCTTCACCTCGGCGTACGGCGGCCAGCCGGAGGTGGTCGGGCGGGCGCCGGGCCGGGTCAACCTGATCGGCGAGCACACCGACTACAACCGCGGGCTGGTGCTCCCCGTGGCGCTCCCGCACGCGACGTACGCCGCCGTGTCCCGGCGCGAGGACGACACCGTACGGCTCGCCAGCACCGAGGGCTCGGCGCCCTGGACGGGCACGCTCGACTCGCTGGCCTCGGCCGAGGGGTGGGCGGCGTACGCCGCCGGGGTGCTGTGGGCGCTGCGCGAGGCCGGCGTCGACGTGCTGGGGGTCGACGTGATGGTCCACGGCACGGTGCCGCTCGGCGCCGGGCTGTCGTCCTCGGCCGCCCTGGAGTGCGCGGTGGCCGTGGCGGCGTGCGCGGCCGCGGGGGTGGAGCTCGACCGTTCGCGGGTGGTGGAGGCCTGCGTGCGGGCCGAGACCGAGATCGCGGGCGCGCCGACCGGCGGCATGGACCAGACGGTGGCGATGCTGGCCTCCCCCGGCGCCGCGCTGCTGATCGACTTCGACTCCGGGTCGTCGGCCGACGTCCCGTTGGCCCTCTCCGGGCTGTCGCTGCTGGTCACCGACACCCGCGTGTCCCACGAGCTCACCGATGGCGGCTACGCCGCTCGCCGCGCCGACTGCGAGCGCGCGGCCGAGCTCCTCGGCGTCCCGTCGCTGCGCGAGGTCGGCGAGGCGGAGGTCGAGGGGATCGCCGACGAGCGCGTCCGCCGGCGCGCGCGGCACGTCGTGACCGAGGTCCAACGGGTCGAGGCCGCGACCGACGCGATCCGCGCCGGCGACTGGGAGCGGGTCGGCGTGCTCTTCGCCGCCTCGCACGCCTCGATGCGCGACGACTTCGAGATCTCCACCCCCGAGCTCGACCTCGCCGTCACCACCGCCGTTGAGGCGGGCGCCCTCGGCGCGCGGATGACCGGCGGCGGGTTCGGCGGCTCCTCGGTCGCGCTCGTCCCCACCGAGCGCCTCGACGCCGTCGTCGCAGCGATCGACACCGCCTTCGCCGGTGCCGGCTTCCCCGCCCCGCAGCATCTCCTCGCCGAGCCGTCCGGCCGAGCCGACCTGGTCCCTTGACGTCGCGGTTTGGTCACCAACCGCAGGTGGGAGCGTTCCCAGGTTGCGGTTGGTGACCAAACCGCTCCCCTGCCCGGGCCGCCCTCAGGTCGCGGACACCCCGATCCGGCCGGCGCGGAAGGCCTCGACGAAGGTCGCGTGGTCGGCGCGGACCTGCTCGGCGTAGGCGACCCCGAAGTCGGCCACCCACGACGTGAACTCGCGCCGACGGCGGTGGACGCAGTCGGCGATCGCCTCCTCGACCTGGAAGTCGACCAGATCCTGGTCGCTGTCCTCGTCGGAGGCGCAGTGGATCTTCGCGGTCGCCCGCCCGAGCTGGTCGACGACCGTCGCGATGTCGTCGGGCTCGGTCAGGCCGGACCAGTCCAGGTCCACCTCGTAGGGCGAGAGCTCGGCGACGACGTACCCGACCCCGCCGAGCGAGGTGTGCCCCAGCAGTGGGTCGGTGTGCACCTGCAGCGCCCGCTGGCTGACGGCCGTGCGGTGCCCCTCGTGCTCGAAGTACCGCTCGACCTGGCCGGTGTCGACGAACCGGCTGACCGCGGGCACGTTGGCCTGCTTCATCGTCAGCACGACGTCGTTGTCGAGCGCCTGGCTGTAACCCTCGACGAGGACGTTGTACGCCGGCAGCCCGGCGCTGCCGATCCCGAACCCCGTTTTGCCCACCACGTCGCGCAGCTCGTAGAACAGCGCGCGGTCGAAGCGCTTGGTGCGGGGGATCGTGTCCAGGTAGTCCTCGAACGCCCGCACCACCTGGGCCCGCTCACGCTTGCCGAGCCGGCGCACCCCGTCCGCGTCGGCGAACATCCGGGTCCCGTCCACGACGGTCGTCATGGCGTCGAGCAGGTCGGCACGCCGGCGCTGGCGGGCCGAGACCAGCGCGGCCTGGATGGCGCCGGTCGTGTTGTCGAGGTGCAGCGCGTAGTCGTCCTCGTCGGAGCGGCGGTAGTCGTCGACCTGGGCGAGGTAGGCGCGCACGTAGCGACCGATCAGGCGGCGTACGTCGTCGTCGGGGAGCGCCTTCTGCCAGCCGACGAGCGCCAGCGACGCGGCGAAGCGCTGGAGGTCCCAGGTGAACCGGCCGAGGTAGGCCTCGTCGAAGTCGTTGATGTCGAAGACGAGGCGACCGTCGGAGTTGAGGTAGGTGCCGAAGTTCTCGACGTGCAGGTCGCCGTGCACCCAGATCCGGCCGCTGCGGTCGTCGCAGAAGGGGTCGTCCGCGGCCGTGACGTCGGCGTAGAAGAGGCAGGCCGAGCCACGGTAGAACGCGTGCGGGTCCGAGGCCATCGTGCGGTACTTGCCCCGGAAGGCCACCGGGTCCGCGGTCATCAACGGCGCGAAGGCGTCATCGAGCACCGCGACGATCTGGTCGGCCCGGTCGGCCTGGCGGGCCCGGCGTGAGGTCGGCGACATCTACGCAGCATGCCCAGCCCGAACGGGTACATGCTTCAATCCAGATCAGGCCCCGAACGCGATCGAAGGGAACCTCACGTGCCCCCGAAGAACCCCCTCGGCAAGATCAAGGACGCCGCCACCGAGACGCTCAAGGACCCCCTCGGCACCGCCACCAGGGCGGTGCACCAGGCCCGTGGCGGAGTCGAGATCGGCAAGGCGGTCGCCGGCCACGTGGCCAAGACGGCGGCCGGCGTGGTCGCGGCGCGGGTGCCCGGTCGCCACGTGTCCGCTCCCGGGCCCATCGGTCAGCCGGCCGGGGCCGAGCTGCGCGCCGTCCCCGACGAGACGCCCGCGCCCGTGGAACAGGCTTCCGGGAAGGAGGCTCCCCCGAAGAAGGCTCCGGCCAAGAAGGCACCCCCGAAGAAGCAGGTCACCACGCCTCCGGTCACCGACGTGGTCACGCCGCTGGTGAAGGAACAGGCAGCCAGCCCGTCCCTCGACCCGGCCGAGAGCCGGGCCGAGAACCCGATCGACGCGGCGGCCGACCCCGCCGGCGTCGAGGTCACCCCGGCCGACGTTGCCCGCAAGGCCGCCACGAAGAAGCCCGCGGCCAAGAAGACGGTCGCCAAGAAGACCGCGGCGAAGAAGACCGCGGCGAAGAAGGCGCCCACCAAGAAGACCGCTGCCAAGAAGACCGCCGCGAAGAAGACCGCTGCGACGACCGCCTCGTCGCCGAGCGGCAAGCTCCCCCCGCCGCGGAAGGCGGACTGAGCACGGACCCGCCCGGGTCGGGCCGCGAGCGCCGGGCTACTTCAGCTCGGCGCTCGTCAGGCCCAGGACGCGACGCGCCACGATCAGCTGCTGGATCTGCTGGGTGCCCTCGAAGATGTCGAGGATCTTGGAGTCCCGCGCCCACTTCTCCAGCAGCTCGCCCTCGCCGTAGCCCACCGTCCCGGCAAGCTCGACGCACGAGAGCGTGATGTCGGAGCCGACCCGGCCGGCCTTCGCCTTGGCCATCGAGGCCTCCAGCGAGTTGGGCTTGCGGTTGTCGGCCATCCAGGCCGCCTGGAGCATCAGCAGGTGCGCGGCCTCCCAGTCGGCCTCCATCTGGAGGAACTTGGCCGCCGCGGCGTGCTGGGTCTGGGCGGGCCGGTCGTAGTCGACCTCCACCCCGGCCCGCTCGAGCAGCTCGCGGGTGAGGTCGAGCGCCGCCCGGGCGCACCCGACCGCCATCGACGCCACCAGCGGGCGCGTGTTGTCGAAGGTCGCCATCGCACCGGCGAACCCCTGCTTGACGTCGATCTCGGGCGAGCCGAGCAGGTTGGCGGCCGGCACCCGGCAGTTCTCGAACCGGATGGTCGCGGTGTCGGACGCCTTGATGCCGAGCTTGTGCTCGAGCCGCTCGACGGTCATGCCCGGCGTGCCCTTCGGCACCACGAACGACTTGATCGCCGCACGGCCGAGCTCCTTGTCCAGGGTGGCCCACACGACGACGGCGTCCGATCGCTCGCCGGAGGTCACGAAGATCTTCTCGCCGTTGATGACGTACTCGTCGCCGTCCAGCACGGCGGTCGTCCGGATGTTGGCCGAGTCCGACCCGGTCCCGGGCTCGGTGATCGCCATCGAGGCCCACACCCCGTCGAAACGCTCGTGCTGCTCGTCGTTCGCGACCGAGGCGATGGCCGAGTTGCCCAGCCCCTGCCGCGGCATCGAGAGCAGCAGACCCACGTCGCCCCAGCACATCTCGGCGATCGACATCACCGACGCGAGGTTGGCGCCGTTCTTCACCGAGTCGTCGTCGGCGTCCGCGCCGCGCTTCACGCCGGCGGCGCCGGCGCCCTCGCTCGCGCCGGACTCCGAGAGCCCGTCGATCATCGCGGCGAGCATGTCGAGCTCCTTGGGGTACTCGTGCTCGGCCTGGTCGTACTTGCGCGAGATCGGGCGCAGCATGTTCATCGCGACCTGGTGGGCCTGGCCCACGGGCGGCCGGAACTTCCTGGGGTCGTCGAGGTAGATCGCCATCAGACCAGCACCGCACCTTCCATCACGCCGATCGCCCGGAGGTCGCGGTACCACCGCTCCACCGGGTGCTCCTTCACGAACCCGTGCCCGCCGAGCAGCTGGACGCCGTCCAGCCCGATCTGCATGCCCTTGTCGGCGCACAGCTTGCGGGCCAGGGCGACCTCGCGGGAGAAGTCCTTGCCGGCGGCCGCTCGGGAGGCGGCCTTCCAGGTCAGCAGCCGCATCGACTGCAGCTCGATCGCGATGTTCGCGACCATGAACGCCACCGACTGGCGGTGTGCCACCGGCTCGCCGAACGCCTCGCGCTCCTTGACGTACGGCGTCACGTAGTCGAGCACGGCCTGTCCGGTGCCGACCGCGAGGGCGCACCAGGCGAGCCGCGAGAGCCGCACGCACTCGGTGTAGGTCGACCCGTCGGTCTCCCCCAGGACGGCGTGGGCGGGGATGCGCACGCGGGCGAGCCGCAACCGGGTGAGGGCGGCGGCGCGGACACCCATGCCCGGGTCGGCCTCGACCTCGAGGCCGGGGGTCGAGGACTCGACCAGGAACAGCACAGGCTTGCCGTCGAGGGCGGCGCCGACGACGAAGAGCTCGGCGTCGGCGCCGCGGACGACGCCCGCCTTCACACCGTCGAGCACGAAGCCGTCGTCGGTCCGGGCCGCCGTCGTCGCGGGAGACAGGACGTCGAAGAGCACCGTCGGCTCGGCCAGCGCGAGCGCGGCCACCGGAGCCTCGGGCTCGCTGAACGCCGGGAGGTAGGTCTGCTGCTGGGCGTCGGTGCCCCACAGCCCGATCGCCGTGGCGACCGCGCCGGGCGCGAGCGAGGCAACCGCGAGGCCCATGTCGCCGCGGGCCAGCGCCTCCGCGACGAGCGTCCCGGCCATCGCCGAGCGCTCCTGGGAGATGCCGCCGAGCGCCTCCGGGACGCCGAGGATCGGGAGTCCGACCTCGAGGCCGGCGGCCAGCACCTCGGCCGGCGCGGCACACGCCTCGTCGGCCTTGGCAGCGGCGGGCCGCAGCACCTCGGTCGCCAGCTCGGTCACGACGTCGACGAGCATCTGCTCGTCCTCGGTCGGGGTCAGGTCGAAGACGCCGCTGCGCGGGGTCGCGCCGGGCCGCACGCCGCCCGCCCCCTTCTTGCCGGCCTTGGAGAACGTCCGGCTCGCCGCCGTGATCGTCTTGAAGCCACTGCGCGTGGTCGTGAAGACGGCCTGCTCGGTCTGCCTGCGCAGGCCCACCCGGTCCAGCACGTCGCTCTGCGCCAGGCGACTCAGCGCGGCGACGGCGTACCCGATCGGGTCGCGCGTCTCCTTCGAGGACAACCCGTGCTTCCCGCCGGGCCGCAAGCTCTGCATCAAGGACATGACGCCAATGTAACTCGGAGTTACACCGGCGGCTACAACGCGGTTCGTGGAGCCGGTCACAGCGGAACTAGGCTCCGGGTCATGTCCACGCAGCCCGACCAGGCGCCCCTCGCCCCGCACGGCCCGCTCCCCGAGGGCGGCACGGTCCGCCCGATCACCCGCTGGGGCACCCCGGTGATGCACCGCCCGCAGCAGCAGGTGACGGCGTACGACGACGCGCTGCGTGCGCTCGCCGCGGACATGGTCGCCACGATGTACGCCGCGGACGGGGTCGGCCTGGCCGCCTGCCAGATCGGTGAGGACGTCGCGATGTTCGTCTTCGACTGCCCCGACGCCAGCGGTCGGCGCACGGTCGGCGTGGTCTGCAACCCGGTCGTCACGCTCCCCGAGGGCCGCGACCGGCACCTGGACGAGGACGACGAGGGCTGCCTGTCCTTCCCCGGCGCGTTCGTCGAGTGCGCGCGGCCCGACTTCGCCTCGGTCACCGGCACCGGCCTGGACGGGCAGCCGGTCGCGTTCGAGGGCGACGGCCTGCTCGCCCGCTGCCTCCAGCACGAGACCGACCACACGCTCGGCACCGTCTTCGGCGACCGGCTGGCGACCAAGCAGCGCAAGAAGCTCCAGAAGGCTCACGACAAGGCCGCCTCCGACTACCCGCCGGAGTGGCCCGCCGGCTGAGCGGCCGGCTCCCGTCGCGGGCCGGTCGGTCCGCGGAGGGTCGGGGGGGGGGGGGGGGGGTGGGCG
>JAEZKN010000185.1 GCA_023415395.1 Actinomycetes bacterium | reverse complement strand
TCGGCGCGTCTTGCCCGCTCAGGGGGCGCGAGTCGGCGCGTCTTGCCCGTTCCCGGTCAGGCAGCCGTACAAGTTGAGCCGACTCGACGTCCTCCGGCGTACAAGTTGCGCCGACTCGCCGCCCTCCGGCGTACAAGACGAGCCGAGTCGGCGTCAGACGGGGACGAGCTCGACGGCGCCGACGGCGTAGCGGGCCAGGATCGCGCGGGCCAGCTCGGGATGGGCCCCCAGCGGGTCGGAGACGGCGATGGCGCCGGCCTCGACGGCGAGCTCCGCGGCCCGGTCCGGCAGGAAGCCGGGGGCGAGGAAGAGGGACGCGACCGCGATGTGGCGGCGGCCCTCGGCACGGAAGGCCCGCACCGCCTCGCCGGTGGCCGGCGGGGTGGAAGACGCGAACGCCGCCGTCACGGGCAGCTTGTGCTTGGCACCCCACACGCGGGCCAGCCGGGCGACGGCCTGGTTGGCCAACGGGTCGCTGGAGCCGGCCGCGGCCAGCACGAGCGCGTCGAGCTCGCGGACCCGCGCCGCGCGCAGCGCCTCGCGCATCCGCAGGTCGAGCACCTCGAGGAACTGCGCCTCCAGGCCGAGGATGTTCGTCGCGCGGATCTTCAGTCCCTCGTGGCGGGCCTGGGCCTCCGCCACGGCCTGCGGCACGTCGACCTTGGCGTGGTAGGCGTCGGTCAGGAGCAGCGGCACGACGACGATCTCCTCGAAGCCGGCCTTGACCAGGCGGTCCACGACCGTCGTGAAGGACGGCTTGGACAGCTCGAGGAAGGCCTGCTCGATGCGCAGGTCAGGGCGCATCGCCCGGACCTCGTCGACGAGCGCCTTGATCGTGGCGGCGGACCGGGGGTCACGGGATCCGTGGGCCAGGGCCACCAGGGCAGGAGCAGTCATCACACTGCCTCCTTCGCGGTGCGTGTTCCTTCGTGGGGTGCGAGGCCGGCCGCGCTGCCGGTCCGCGGGGTGCGGGTCCGCCTCATGAGTGGATCCCGCACTCGGTCTTGGTGGTGCCGGCCCAGCGCCCGCTGCGCGGGTCCTCGCCGGGGGCGACGCGGCGCGTGCACGGCCAGCAGCCGATCGAGGGGTAGCCGTCGTAGACCAGCGGGTTCACGAGGATCCCGTTGTCGGCGATGTAGCGCTCGACCTGCTCGTCGCTCCACCGTGCGAGCGGCGAGACCTTGACCTTGCCCTTCTTGGCGTCCCAGCCGATCACCGGCGCGATGACCCGGTTGTGGGTCTCGGCGCGGCGCAGGCCGGTCGCCCAGGCGTCGTACCGCTCCAGCGACTCCGCCAGCGGCGTGACCTTGCGCAGCTTGCAGCACAGGTCCGGGTCGGTCTTGTAGAGGTCCTTGCCGTACGTCGCGTCCTGCTCGGCCACGGACTGCACCGGCGTGATCGTGAGGAGGTTGACCGGCATCGTCGCCTCGACGGCGTCACGGGTGCCGATGGTCTCGACGAAGTGGTAGCCGGTGTCGAGGAAGACCACGTCGATGCCCGGCGCGACCTTGGACGCGAGGTCGGCGAGCACGGCGTCGCCCATCGACGAGGTCACGCAGAAGCGCTCGCCGAAGGTCGCGACGGCCCACTCGATGATGTGCTCGGCAGGGGCGAGCTCGAGCTCGGCGCCCCAGTGGGACACCAGCTCGCGCAGCTCCTCCGGGGAGCGGCCGGCGGTCTCGGTGCCGCGGAAGGCTCGTGCCGACCGCGTGGTCGCCGCCGTCATGCCGACTCCCCGGGACGGACCAGACCGAGGTAGGTGACCGAGAAGGCCCGCAGGCAGGCCCGGCACTGCCAGCCCTGCTCCTGCGGCCAGAGATCGGTCTCGGCGCAGTAGGGGCAGTGCTGGACGGCCGCGCGCTCGGTCATGACGAGACCGCCTCCAACGTCTTCTCGCCACGGACCAGGTCCTCGTCGGCGCGCAGCACCCAGGTCGTGAACGACTCGCCGTCCTCGCGGTCGGCCAGGTAGTTGGTGACCAGCGCGGAGACGTAGTCGTCGAGGCCGGCGCTGGTGACCTTGTGCGCGCGCAGCTTGCGGCCGAAGTTGGCCTGCAGGCCGGTCGCGCCGCCCAGGTGCACCTGGAACCCCTCGACCTGCTGGCCCTCGTGCATGACCAGCTGGCCCTTGAGGCCGATGTCGGCCACCTGGGTGCGGGCGCAGGCGTTGGGGCAGCCGTTGACGTTGACCGTGATCGGGGAGTCCAGGTCGGGGAAGCGCTTCTCCAGCTCCGCGACCAGGTCGCGAGCCCGGTTCTTGGTGTCGACGATGGCCAGCTTGCAGAACTCGATGCCGGTGCAGGCCATGGTGTTGCGCCGCCAGTTCGACGGGCGGCCGGAGAGGCCGATCTCGTCGAGCGCGTCCAGCAGGGCGTCGACGACGTCGGGCTCGACCCCGATCAGCACGATCTTCTGGTACGGCGGCAGCCGGGCGCCGGCCACGCCGTACTCCTCGATCAGGTCGGCCAGCGCGATCAGCAGGGTGCCGGAGACCCGGCCGGCGACCGGGGCGACCCCGACGTACTTCTTGCCGTCCTTCTGGT
>JAEZKN010000179.1 GCA_023415395.1 Actinomycetes bacterium | reverse complement strand
GGTCAGCGACGCCCGGTAGGCGCCGGCCATGAGCCGGCCGGCGTAGTCCGCGACCCCGTCGACGGTCACCGCGAGCACGGTGCCGGCTGCCACCGAGGCCGACGGGGTGAACCGCAGGCCGCGCTGGAGCGCGACGTCCCCGTCGCCGGTCGTCGCCCCCCTCGCCGACCAGGTGCCGGGCACCTCGTCACCCTCGGCGTCGACGACCACCAGGCCGCGGTCCGTGGTGCCGCTGCGCACCAACCGGTCGAAGGTCACCTCGACGCCGCCGTCGCGGAAGGCCGAGGTGGTCACGTGCGGGAACCCGTCCTTGACCATCGACACGTCCACGTCCAGGTGCGGCGGCAGCACCCGCAGCACCCGGCTGTGCGCGGTCCGGTAGCCGTCCTTGGTGAACGCGACCTGCCACCAGCCCTCCGGCACGTCCCAGCCGTAGCGGCCGTCGTCGTCCGTGGTCTGCGGGTTGACCTGCCCGAACCACTCCGCGTCCCACACGGTCCACGGCCCGTCCGGGGTCGGCGCGGTCAGCAGGGTCGCGGTGACGCCCGGGACGCGGACCGGGCGCGCGCCCTCGTAGACGTAGCCGCTCGGGTCGTAGATCCAGACCGGGTCGGCCACCGGTGGCCTCGGCGGGTCCGGACGCACCCACTTCTCCTTGTCGCGGCAGTCCGGGTCGGTCTCGATGTCGAGCGCGAGCTCGTCGATCGCCCGGTCGAGCTGCTTGCCGATGACCTTGTCCAGGGCCCAGCCGAGCACGCCCAGACCGACGGTGCCAAGGCCGAACGTCGCCGGCCCGAACACGACCGCGCCGACGTTGAAGAGCGCACCGCCGATGTCGGCCGCCGCGGCGGCCTTCGCGATGTTCTGCGCCCGCTGGTCGTACAGCGCGATCTTCTCCGCCGAGCAGCCGTTGACCAGGTTGAGCGTCTTGCCCAGCTTGTCGTACTTGTCGCCGGCGCCGATCGCCGAGAGCAGCGAGTCGAGCGTGGTGGAGCTGTTGAACGCCAGCTGGTAGCCCACGCGGGCCACCCCCACCGCTCCCGAGCGCGCGGACACCGGCAGCGGACCGACCGCGTTGCGGAGCAGCTCGGCGAACATGCGGCCCTGCGGGGAGCCGTCGCTCTCGGCCCGCGCCGCGACCTCCGGGATCGCCGAGACCGGCACCAGCATGCTGAAGGACAGTGTGCTGCCCGACCGGGTGGCGCTCACGTCGTACAACGGGGCGCCGGTGCTCTGCTGCATCGCCAGGTCGGCGGTCGTCGGCGTGTAGGTCTCCCGAGCGACGCTCAGCGTCGCGCGGACGGACCCACCGGCCACGGACGGCACCGACATCCGGAAGGAGCCGGTGCGGGCACCGGCCCCCGACGGGTCGGGCTGGGTGACCTCGCTGATCTCGAACCCGGCGAACGGGCCCGGGACCCCGTCCCGCACCTCGCGCTCGCTCTGGTCCTCCTCGCCCAGGTCGATGGGTCGGGCGACCCCCTCGAAGTCGACCACGATCGGACCCTTCGGGGTCGTCCGGGTCGACGCCACGAACACGCCGTCGCCGCGCCGGGCCGCCGGGATCCGCGTCGCCCCGACGAGGACGTCGGCGCGCGAGACCAGGCTCGGGTCGTCGAAGGTCACCTCGATCCGCAGGTCCTGGCCGGGCACCCACACGAACGGGAAGCGCGCCACGCCCTGCAGCGGGTCGAAGGTGATCCGCCGGCCGTTCTCGAACTGCCCGTCGACCTGGTACATCGAGATGCTGGTGACCGTGGGCAGGCTCGGATCGGCCGTCACGACGTGCTCGGCGAAGAGCCGCTCACCGTCCACGACGACCTCCGCGACGAGCCGGTGCTCGGGTCGGCTGCGGGGCTGCTCGGCCAGCACGACCGTCGCCGACCAGCGGCCACCCGGACCCGCGAGCGCCGAGCCCACGGGTACGCCGTTGTCGCTGATCGTGACCGCGCGGCCGGCGGGCGCCAGGCCGCTGAGCGGCACCCGCGTCGACGCCGTGGCGCTCGGTCCGACCACGGTGACGCCGACGACGGGGACGCTGGTCGGGTCCAGCACGTCGACGACCACGTCGCCGCCCTGGGGGAAGCGCAGGTCCACCTGGCCGGGGACCGCGATGGCGCCCGCCCCGGCCCGCAGCCGGTAGCGCAGTGCTCCGGTGCCGTCCGGGGGGACGTCGTCGAGCGCGACGTCGGCGTACCCCTCACCGGGGGTCGTGGCGACCGGGCGTCCGTCGAGGAGGACGCTGTCGGCCACGAGGACGGTGCCGTCGGGGACCGCGATCCGCGCGGTGACGCCGGCGACCGAGGCCCCGGTGTTGCGCCACGTCGCGCGCATCTCGACGTCGCCTCCGGGCAGGACGTCGGAGCGACTCGCCACGACCTCCCCGAGGAACCGGTCGCGCCGGCGCAGGACGACCTCGCCGAGGTCGAGTGCGTGGTCGTCGGTCGTCACCGTGAAGGTGCGCGTGGCGGCCATCTCGCCGGCGACGACCTCCAGGACGTAGGTGCCCGCGGAGGGCACGCGCGCGGTCACCGACGCGGCGGGGTGCCGGCCGCCGGTGACGTAGGCCCGCCCGCTCGGGGTGACCCGGTGGACCGTGCTCACCGCGCCCGCG
>JAEZKN010000175.1 GCA_023415395.1 Actinomycetes bacterium | reverse complement strand
CGGTCCGCCTCGGTCGCGCGGCGACGCATGAGGAGGAAGCCCGCGGCGCCGACCGCGACGACCACCGCGGCGCCGATGCCCACCAGCATCCCCGTGCTCAACCCGTCGTCGGCCGCGGCGGAGGTCGCCTCGGTCGCGCCCAGGTCGGTGCCCTCGCACTGGTCGGCATCGGCCGCGGGCCGCATGTTCTTGTAGTTGTAGACGCCGTACTGGAAGAGCCACACGCCGCCCGGGTTGGGCTGCTGGACCAGGCAGGCGAACTTGTCGCTGCGGAACGCCTCACCGATGGTGTTGTACGCCGTGACGAGGTAGGGCGAGTCCTGGTAGAGGATCTCCTGCATCTGCTTGACCATCTCGACCCGCTTGTCGCGGTCGAGCTCGACCTGCTGGGCCTGGTAGAGCGCGTCGTACTCGTCGTTGCAGTACCAGGAGTCCGACCAGCTGCCGAGCTGGTCGCAGGTCAGGTAGCTGAGCATCGAGGTCGGGTCGGGCTCGACGTACCAACCCCACTGGAAGGCGTCGAAGTTGCCCTCGAGGATCACCTCGGTGAGCTTGTTGGACTGCATCGCGGTGACGTCGGCCTTGATGCCGAGGTCGCCGAGCCACTCGGCGAAGAAGTCCATGGTGTTGAGCGAGATGTCGCCGGCCGAGTCCGAGCGGGCGAAGAGCCGCAGCGTGCCGATCGGCGACCCGTCGGGCATCGTGCGCAGCCCGTCGTCGCCCATCGTGTAGCCGGCCTCGTCGAGCAGCTCCCCGGCCTTGTCGGGGTCGTAGGTCATCAGCTCGTCGTCGTCGGGCACCCACTGCCAGTTGGAGTAGGTCGGCGGGATGATCGTCGTGCCGGGCTTGCCGGCGCCCTGGTAGACGCGCTCGATGAGCTGGTCGAGATTCATCCCCCAGCCGAGCGCGTGCCGGAAGGCGGCATCCTGCAGCGCCGGGTTGCCGTCACCCATCGGCTCGCCGGTCTTGGTGTCGACCGCCCCGACGTTGAAGGCGATCTCGTCGAAGCCCGGCGAGTCGCCGTTCTGGGCGGTGATGCCGGGCTGGCCCTCGAGGGCCTTGACCTGGAGCGGGGTGATGCCGTCGACGAAGTCGACCTCCCCGGTCTTGAGCGCCGCGACGGCCGGGTCCTCGGACTTGTAGACCCGGAACACGACCTGGTCGATGTGCGGCGCGCCCTGCCAGTAGTCGGGGTTGGCCTCGAAGGTGTACGTCGACCCGCTCGCCTCGCCGTCGACGAGCCGGAAGGGGCCGGAGCCGACGACGGGCTCGCCGTTCTGCGGCTCCGCCTTGTAGGTCTTGACCTCGTCCTGGCTGACGTCCTTCCAGACGTGCTCGGGGAGGATCGGGATCGGCAGCAGGGGCAGCGTGGCGAGCGGCTTCTTCAGCGTGAGCTCGACGGTGTGCTCGTCGGTGGCGGTGATGGCCTGGGCGCCGGTGAGGTAGGAGCCCCACGTCGCGGCCTCGGGCCCGCCGTCCATGATCCGCTCGAAGGTGTGGACCACGTCGTCGGCGGTCAGCGGCTCGCCGTCGGCGAATACCACGTCGTCGCGCAGCGCGAAGGTCCACGTCAGGCCGTCGTCGGAGGTGTCCCACGACTCCGCGATCGCGGGCTCGGGCGACATGTCCTCCATCGAGTAGCCGATGAGGTAGTCGTAGGTCAGCGCCCACATCTCGAACGACGTCGCCTTGATGCCGACGAACGGGTTGAAGGAGTCGACGTCGGTGAGGATCGCGACCGTGAGCGTGACGTCCTGCTCGTCGGCGGCCTGCGCGGGTGGGCCCGCCAGGGCGAGGGCCGGCGCGGCCGAGGCCACCAGCACAGCGCCCGCCGCGAGCAGTCGGGTACGACGGACGGACCGGTGGCGCATCTGCACTCCCTCGTCAGGGCTTCCTCGTTGGAGGGTGTCTACTACACCGGCACCGGTTCCGGGAGTGTCTCGACGGAATAGGTCGTGGAAATCCATCGTTCTGAAACCGTTCTGACACAAAAAACGCTGCGACATCCGAATATCGGCGCGAAATCGGTACCTTGGCCCCGTGACGGCCACACCGCCTCAGGCGCCGCAGATCCCCTTCGAGCACGTCGAGCACGGCGTGTCCCGTCCCGATCCCTACCGCTGGATGGCCGACGGCGGCGAGGCGCTGGCGTCCTACCTCGCCGCGGAGCGCGCGTTCTACGACGCCTCGGTCGCCCACCTGCGGCCCGCGGTGGACGAGCTGCGCGCCGAGATGGCCGGCCGCGTCCCGGCGACCGAGGAGTCGCCGCCATGGTGGCGCGCGTCGGGCTGGTACGCGCTGCGGACCCCGGCCGGGGCGGAGTACGCCGACCTCGTCCGCTCCTCCGGCACGGTCCTCGACGTCAACGCGCTCGCCGCCGGTGCGGACTACCTCGAGCTCGGCGTGACGCTGGTCAGCCCGGACGAGGGGCTGCTCGCGTGGTCGGCCGACCGTCTCGGCGACGAGGGCTACGAGCTGCGCTTCCGTGACCTGCGCACGGGCACCGACCTCGACGAGGTGGTCCCGCGCAGCTACTACAGCGGCGCGTGGAGTGCCGACTCCGCGTGGTTCTTCTACACCGTGCACGACGACGCCTACCGGCCCTACCAGGTCTGGCGGCACCGCGTCGGCACGCCGGTGGCCTCCGACGTGCTGGTGCTCGAGGAGCCGGACGAGCGCTTCGAGGTGCAGGTGCGCGGCACGCGCAGCGGCGACCGGATCGTCGTGTGGAGCGAGAGCAACACGACGTCGGAGTGCTGGGTCATCGACGCCCGCGACGTCGAGCGCGGCCCCTGGTCGGTCGGCGGCCGGCGCGACGGCGTGCGCTACCACGCCGAGCACCGGCGGTGGGACGGCGGCGAGGACCTGCTCGTCGTGACCGACGACGGCGCGGTGGAGTCGCGGCTCGTGGTCGCGCCGGTCCCCGGCGGCGGGCACCAGGACGCGAGCACCTGGGTCGAGGCCCGGGCCGAGCTGCCCGCGCAGCGGTTGCTGCGCGCGGACGCCTTCGCCGCGGGCGTGCTGCTGACGGTCCGCGAGGACGGGCAGCGCCGGCTGGTCCTGGTCCCGCACGACGACCTGGCCGGTGGGCGCGGCTCCTCGGAGCTGGCCGCGGACCTGCTCCGCACGCCGTCGTACGACGCCGCGGCGGTGACCGTGCTCGAGGAGTCGTGGCTGCGGCCGGGGGTCGCACGCTCGTGGGACCTGGCCACCGGCGCGCTCACCGAGGTGTGGCGCGAGGAGGCTCCGGGCCACGACCCGGACCGGTACGTGGTGGAGCGGCGCACCTTCCCGTCCGCCGACGGCACCGAGGTGCCGGCGACGCTGATGCGGCACCGCGACACCCCGCTCGACGGCACCGCGCCGGCGCTGGTCTACGGCTACGGCTCCTACGAGGCCGTCGACGAGCCCGCCTGGGACCCGGCGCTGCCCAGCCTGCTCGACCGGGGCGTGGTCTACGTCTACGCCCACAACCGCGGTGGCGGCGAGCTCGGGCGGCGCTGGTACCTCGACGGCAAGCTCGAGCACAAGCAGCACACCTTCGACGACCACGTCGCGGTGGCCGACGGCCTGGCCCGCGACGGTCTCGTGGACCCCGACCGGATCGCGACCCGCGGCCTGAGCGCCGGCGGCCTGCTCCAGGGCGCGGTCTTCAGCCAGCGGCCCGACCGGTGGCGCGCGGTCGTGGCCGAGGTCCCGTTCGTGGACGTCGTCTCCACGATGTTCGACGCCTCGATCCCGCTGACGGTGACCGAGTGGGACGAGTGGGGCGACCCGCGCCGGCGCGCCGACTTCGACTGGATGCTGGCCTACTCGCCCTACGAGCACCCGCCCGCCCCCGGCTCGCGGCCCGCCCTGCTCGTCACCGGCGCCGTGCACGACCCGCGCGTGATGGTGCACGAGCCCGCCAAGTGGGTGGCCCGGCTGCGCGAGACCGACCGCGCGTGGTCCCCGCGGTGCCTGTTCCGGGTCGAGACCGGTGCGGGCGCGCACGTCGGCCCGTCGGGACGGTTCGGCCACCTGGCCTACGAGGCCGAGGTGTACGCCTGGGTGCTGGACCGGCTGGCGGTCCGGCGGTGACGCCGCTGCCCCCGTCCCTGCACGCCGAGGTCGTCGAGGTCGCGCGGGCGCTGATCCGCTGCGACACCAGCAATGCTCCGGGGCTCGACGCGCACGAGACCGCGGCGGCGGCGTACCTGCGCGACTACCTGGCCGAGGCGGGCGTCGACTGCGAGCTGGTCGCGCGCGACCCACGGCGGGCCAACCTGGTGGCCCGGATCCCGCGCACGGGCGAGGCGCCGTCGCTGGCCTTCGTCGGCCACCTCGACGTGGTGCCGGCCGACCCGCGCGACTGGACGCACCCGCCCTTCGCGGCCGTCGTCGACGAGGGCGGCTGGCTGTGGGGCCGGGGCGCGATCGACATGAAGAACGAGGTCGCCGCCCGCGCCGTCGCGATGGCCACGCTCGCGCGGTCGGGCTTCCGGCCGCGGGGGGACCTGTGGCTGCTCGCGGTCGCCGACGAGGAGGACGGCATGGCCGACGTCGGCATGCGGTGGCTGCTCGAGACCCGCCCCGACATCCGGCCCGACCTGGCGGTCAACGAGGGCGGCGGCATGCGGCTGCCGCTCGCCGACGGGCGAGTCGTGCAGACGATCAGCATCGGCGAGAAGGGCACCTACCCGGCCCGGGTCGTGGCCCTCGGGGAGGCCGGGCACGCCTCGACGCCCGACGTCGGCGCCAACGCCGTACCCCTCCTCGGCGAGCTGCTGCGCCGCATCGGCGCCGGGATGCCCACGCCGGAGGAGTCCGCGCACGTGGACGCGATGCTCGAGGTGCTCGTGGGGCCGTTCACGGACCGGGCCGAGGCCTTCGCATCGGCGGCCGCGCTGCACCCGGTGCTCGCCCACGACCTGCCCGCGCTGGCGGGTACGACGATGGCCCCCACGCTGCTGACGGGGTCGGTCAAGCGCAACGTCATGCCGGCCCGCGCCGCCGTCGAGCTCGACTGCCGCATCCTGCCCGGCACGTCGGCCGCCGACGTCGAGCGCGCCGTGCGTTCGCGCCTGGGCACGGACGTGCCCTACGAGCTGGAGTGGCCGGAGCCGCTGATCGCCGGCTCGGCGTCCTCGCCCTCGACGGCGCTGATGTCGGCGATCGCCCGGGTGCTCGACGCCTCCGGGGACTCCGCCGAGCTGCTGCCCTTCCTGTGCACCGGCTTCACCGACTCGGTCTACCTCCGCGAGGCAGGAACCCCCACGGCGTACGGCTTCTCGCCGTTCCGGTCGACCTCGGCCGAGGTGCTGGTCTCCGGCTTCCACAACGCCGACGAGCGCGTCCACATCGACGACCTGCTGCTGTCGGTGGAGTTCCACGTCGCGCTGGCGCGGGACCTGCTGGGCACGTGAGCCGGGGTCGCCTCTCGACCTGGCTGCTCGGCGCGACCGGAGTCCAGAGCGCGGACTCGGCCTCCGAAGTTCCGAGTGAGCGCACGAAGCGGACCAGGCCCAGGATGCTGAACCGGCGCAGGTAGTCGCTCGACCCGGGGTCGGACGTGGTCCCTGCACGCGAGGTGAGGCCACGTGTGCGGTCCGTGGTCAGGCTGGTCATGACCGGTAGGGGCGGCGGGGGCGAGTCCCTTCACGTGGGCAGGGAGTGCACCGACCCCCTTCCGGTGACGATGGCGTTCCCGGAAGGGGGTCGGTGGTGCTCGCGGCGGTGCTCGGCTCAGCGAGTGCCGGACGAGGTGATGCTCAGAGGCCGTTCTGCTTGGCGCCGTACGCGGCTTGCGCCGGGGTGTAGCCCTCGAACTGCAACTGCTCGATGAGGCCCTGGCGGCTGAACCCGGACATGTCGAGGTAGTTCTTCGCGGCGAGCGCGGCCTGCTTGTTCCAGTCGGGGTTGACGTGGTCGACCGCGAAGGTCGCGTCCTTGACCGAGTAGCCCTCGAACTTCAACTGGTCGATGAGTCCCGAGCGGCTGAACGCGGAGTAGTCGAGGTAGCCGTTGGCGCTGCGCACGGCGTTCTCCTGGGCGGTGGTCATGTTGGGCTCGTCCGGCTTCTCCGCGGACTTGCCGTCCTTCTTGTTCTCCTTGCCCGCGACGGGCGCCTCGCGGTCTGCGCGGGTCTCGCCGTCGTCCTCGGGTACCTCGCACGCGCTCAGGGCGGCGACGGCGACGAGAGCCGCGGCGGCGGCGAACAGGTGCTTCTTCAGGGTGTTCATGCGGGGTCCTTGTTTCGTGTTCAGGTGCGAGTGGTGCCTGCACGCGCCCTTCACCCATCGGGACGAAGGCAACGTGCTCGGTCGATCCCCGGCCGGATTCTTGACGCGGGAGAGTTCATGCCGCTTCACGGCGCTGGCCGGGCCGCTGTTGCTGCCCGCGCCTTCTGCTAAGACGGTCCTCGATCGAGGTCATGACGTGGTCTTGTGCACGAATGGCTCCGTCGGGCTCGCTCTAGCGGGGCGAGGTCTTCCGACGCCGAGCCGGTCCGTGTCAGCGGCTTGCCGGTCAGGACCTGGCCGGGCTTGCGGGTGGTGGCGAGGCCGAGCGAGCAGCCCGACCTGCTGGAGCAGCACTTCCCCTCGGGTGCGGCCCTTGCCCCAGCCGCGTTGGATCGGCACGGTCGCGTCGATGGCGATGTGGGCCGTGTCGATGGCGGTGAACCCGTGCGCATCGGTGGCCTTGCCGGTCGCGGTGACGCCGCCGCGGCCAAAGCCTGCCGCGCAGGCAGGGAACTGCTTCGGGCCCCCACCCGCCCATGATGGCGCCGTCGCGCATCCGCGCATCTGGCCGGGCTGCAGCGCGGTGCGCACCCGTCGAAGTCGGCAGCGGTGAGCCGGTCCCCGCCGGTCCTCTGCGTGGGGTACCGGCTCCGGCGAGTACAGCGTCCTCGCCTACTCCGCGGACGCCCTGTCGGACAGGGTCGCCTTCACGGTCATGATCCCCTGACCCTGCGAGCGACCGCGACGACCACGCGCCACCCCAG
>JAEZKN010000404.1 GCA_023415395.1 Actinomycetes bacterium | reverse complement strand
TACAGGGCGAGCTCCTCGCCCTCGTTGCGCAGGGGGTCGTGCTCGGCCGTCACGACCAACGTCGGGGGCAGCGTGCCGAGGCGGTCCGAGAGCAGGGGCGCGAGGTCGGGGTCGGCGAGGTCGGCCGGGCTCGCGGCGTACTGCTGCCAGTACCAGGCGGCCTCGCGCGGGTCGAAGCCGTCGGCCGCGGTGCGGTAGGAGTCGAACCCGGCCGTCGGGTCGAGGAAGGGGTAGATCAGCGCGACCGCGCGGAACCGGCCCGGGTGCCGCAGCGCCGTGACCAGGGCGAGGTTGCCGCCGGCGCTGTCGCCGTGCGCGAGGAGCGGCCCCGCCAGGGCGCGCCCGGCCCAGTCGCTCGCGGCGCTGACGTCGTCGACGGCCGCGGGGAAGCGGTGCTCGGGTGGGCGGCGGTAGTCGACGCTCAGGACCCGGCGGCCCGCCCGGTTGGCCAGCCTCCGCGCGGACGCGTCGTGCACCGCCACGTCGTTGAAGACGAACCCGCCGCCGTGCGCGTGGACGATGACACCCGGTCCGCGCAGTCCCTCCGGCGTGTACAGGCGGGCGGGTACGCCGTCGGCGTCGACGTCCTCCACCCGCGCGACGTCCTCCCGCGGCTCCGCGGCGGCCGCGCGACGCGCCTCCGCGCGGGCCGCGGCGACGTTGTAGCCCTCGGCGAAGACCGGCGTGTCGTCGGCGGCGGCCTCCAGGGCGAGGCGGGACTCGGGGAAGAGCATGCGCGCAGGCTAACCAGCGCGAGAGGATGCGTGCTGTGAAGACCGCTGGGTGGCTGATCCTCTCCCTCGTGTTCCTCGACGAGGTCCTCGCACTGGTGGCGCTCGGCCACTGGGGCTGGCACCTGGACCCCGGCTGGCTCTGGGTCTGGCTGCTGCCGCTGGCCGGGATGCTGGCCTGGTTCGGCTTCGCCTCGCCGCAGGCTCGCTACCGCCACCCGGTCGGCCGGCCGCTGGTGAAGACCCTCGTCTTCGGGTCGGCCGCCTACGGCCTCTGGGACACCGGCCATGAGGGCCTCGCCGTGGCGTTCCTGGTGTTCTCGGTCGTGATCAACGCGCTCGCCCAGCTCCCCGGCGTCTACGCGCTGGTCGAGCGTCCCGAGGCCGGTTGAGGACGCGCGGGCGCCCTCAGGGCTCGACGTCCGTCCCGCCCGGGTCGGGGTCAGGGTCGGGGTCGGGGTGGCTCGCCGGCTCCGAGACGGGCCGGAGCTGCTCGGTGTCCGGCTCCTGGCCGTCGGGGGTCGGCGGCTCGGCGTCCTGGTCGTGCTCGTGCGGCTGCTCGCTCATGGGGCGCCGGTACCCACGACGTCAGAAGCCGACGCGCCGCCCCGCGGAGTCGTTGCGGACGACCTCGCCCTTGGCGGCCGCCGCGTCGCGCAGGGACGCCTGGAACTCCACGACCTGCTGCTGCAGCTGTGGGTCGGAGGCCGCCAGGATGCGCACGGCGAGCAGGCCGGCGTTCCGGGCCCCGCCGACCGCGACCGTGGCGACCGGGATGCCGGCGGGCATCTGGACGATCGAGAGCAGGGAGTCCATGCCGTCGAGGTACTTCAGCGGCACGGGGACCCCGATGACCGGGAGCGGCGTCACCGAGGCGAGCATCCCGGGGAGGTGGGCGGCGCCACCGGCGCCCGCGATGATCACCGACAGCCCGCGGCCGGCCGCCTCGCGACCGTAGGCGAGCATCTCGTCGGGCATCCGGTGCGCGGACTTCACGTCCGCCTCGTAGGCGATGCCGAACTCGGCCACCGCCTCGGCGGCCGCCTTCATCACCGGCCAGTCCGAGTCGGACCCCATCACGATGCCGACACGTGCAGTCATGACCTACTCACTCTCGTTTCCCAGGTCGCCCCGGAACCACGCGGCGGCGTGCCGCGCGCGCTCGAGGCAGTCGTCGAGGTCGTCGCCGTAGGCGTTGACGTGGCCGACCTTGCGACCGGGTCGCAGGTCCTTGCCGTAGAGGTGCACGCGCAGGAACGGGTCGCGCGCGAGCGCGTGCGGGTAGCCGTCGTAGAGCCGCCCCACGCTCTGCCCGTCGGGGCGGTCCGGGCCGCCGAGGATGTTGACCATCACCGACCACCGCGCGCGCGGTGCGGGCGAGCCGAGCGGCAGGTCGAGCACCGCGCGGACGTGGTTCTCGAACTGCGAGGTGACCGCGCCGTCCTGCGTCCAGTGGCCGGTGTTGTGCGGGCGCATCGCCAGCTCGTTGACCAGCACCCGCCCGTCCGTGGTCTCGAACATCTCCACGGCCAGCACCCCGGTGACGCCGAGCTCGCCGGCGATCCGCAGGGCGATCTCCTGCGCCTCCCCCGCCAGGGCCGGCGACAGGTCGGGCGCGGGGGCGACCACCTCGTGGCAGATGCCGTCCTTCTGGGTCGAGGCGACGACGGGGTACGCCGCCGCCTGCCCGCTCGGCGACCGCACGACCAGCGCCGAGAGCTCGCGCCGGAAGTCGACCAGCTCCTCGGCGAGCACTGCCACGCCGGAGTCGAACGCCGCGGCGCAGTCCTCCGCCGAGCGCACGAACCACACGCCCTTGCCGTCGTACCCCCCGCGGGTGGTCTTGAGGACGCACGGGAGGCCGAACTCCTCGACCTCGGCGACCGACGCCACGAGTGCGTTGCGCGGGCACGGCACGCCGAGCCCGGCGAGTCGCCGCCGCATCACGCCCTTGTCCTGGGCGTGCACGAGCGCGTCGGGGCCGGGACGCACCGCGACGCCGTCGGCCTCGAGCGCGTGGAGGTGCTCGGTCGGCACGTGCTCGTGGTCGAAGGTGACGACCGGGCAGCCCGCGGTGACGGCTCGCAGCGTGGCGAGGTCGGTGTAGTCGCCGACGACGTGGTCGGGGATGACCTGGGCGGCCGAGACCCCCTCGGCCTCGGCCAGCAGCCGCAGCGGGATGCCCATCGCGGCCGCGGGCTCGGCCATCATCCGGGCCAGCTGGCCTCCGCCGATCACAGCCAGGGTCGGTGCGAGCACAGGCACACCCTAGGGGGTGCGCGGCTCCGTCTCGAACCGCAGTCCCTGCCCGCGGATCGTGGTGATCAGGCTCGGGTGCCTGCTGTCGTCGCCGAGCTTGCGGCGGACCCAGCCCAGGTGGACGTCGATCGTCTTCGAGGAGGTCCAGAACGACGTGTGCCAGACCTCGCGCATGAGCTCGTCGCGCGTGACGATCGTGCCGGCCCGTTCCATCAGCAGCCGGACGAGGTCGAACTCCTTGCGGGACAGCACGACCTCACGGTCGCCGCGCCACGCGCGTCGACTCTCGGGATCGAGCCGGACGTCCTGCACCTCGATCATCTGCCCACGGTAAGGACGTCGACGAGGCTCTGGGGACAAACGGCGGAAACTGTGATCCGGACGGGTCCCGTCGCCCGACGGGGGCTCAGGCGCGCCGGACCGACACCGGCTCCACGATGCCGAAGCCGCGCACCGGACGAGCCGGCAGCGGCCGGGTCTCGAACTCGGCCTCGGGCAGCAGGTCCGCCGTCGCGCCGTCGATGATGATGCGGTTGCGGCGGGCCACCGCGGTCAGCCGCGAGGCCAGGTTGACGGGCGGGCCGAAGACGTCGCCGAGCCGCATGACGACCGACCCGCTCGCCAGGCCGACACGGACGTCGGGCATCCGGCTGTCGCGGCCGATGACGTTGATGATGCCCTCGGCGGTGTCGTAGGCCCGGACGGGGTCGTCGTTCACGAAGAGCACCGAGTCCCCGATGCTCTTGATGACCCGGCCGCGCTGGGCCGCGACCACGTCCGCGCAGCGCGACTCGAAGAGCTCGACGAGGTCGCCGATCCGCTCCTCCGAGAGCCGGTTGGAGAGCGCGGTGAAGCTGACGATGTCGGCGAAGCCGACCGTCAGCTGCACGGTGTTGAGGTCCTCCTCGTTCGCGCGCAGCGCCTCGACCCGGGCCACCGCCGCCGCGAGGTGACGCCGCCAGACGTAGACGAGCAGCTCCTCGAAGGGCTCCTTGAGGTCCTCGATGAGCGAGAGCGCCGACCCGGTGCGCCCGCCTCCGCCCTCGTCCCCGTCGGCGAGCTCCTCGACCCGGTGCAGCAGCGTCGCGACCTCCCAGTCGGCGAGCCGGGCCATGGTCTGCCCGACCGCGCGGGTCAGGTTGACCGCCATGTCGAAGTCGATCGACCCGTTGCGCACCACCGCCAGCAGCGTCGAGAGCGCGTCGACGTCGGCGTCGGTGAACGCCGTCTCCAGCCCGTGCTCGGGGAAGCCGAGGGCACGCCACAGCCGGCGGGCCTCGTCGATCGTCACCCCGGTGCGGTCGGCGACCTCCGTCGCGTTGAACTCCGGCGACTGCCCGAGGATCGCCTGCTCGAGGTCCTCGCCGCCCTCGGGGTCCGGCTCAGCCTGCGTGCTCAGACGCCGTCATCTCCCCGCACCGGGTGGGCCTGCAGCATGTGGTTGAGGCGCCGCTGGGTCTCCTCGACGCGCGGGATGTCGTGCAGCTTGATCTGCCCGTCCTCGCTGGCCACCGAGATGATCAGCGTCCCGCAGCCGAGCACCCGGTCGATGAGCCCGAACTCGTAGGCGATGTCGTTGATCCGCGCCAACGGCATGTCGTGGCCCTTGCGCACGATGATCCCGCGGCGTGTGATCAGCCGGCGGTTCGTGAAGGTGTAGGTGGTCGAGAACCAGCTCAACCACGGGCGCACGACGAACCACAGCACCCCGAGCACGACGAGGACCCACCCGGCGAGGGTCACCGTGCCCTGGTCGACGAGCACCTGCGCCGCCGTGCCGGCCGCGAGCAGCACCACGAGCCAGAAGACGGGCACGAGGAGAGCCTTGACGTGCGTCCGGGTGTCGATGACGACCTCTTCGCCCGGGTTCAGCAGCTTGCTGGAGATTCCCACGGGGCGATCATGTCACTGTTCGCGGGCGCACGTGGACCACGTCGCCCGCTCCGACCGAGGTCTCGCCACCGGGGCCGGCGACCACCAACCGCCCGAACGCGTCGATCCCGGTCGCGCGCCCCAGCAGCACCTCGTCGCCCGGCAGCTCCACGCGCACGTCCCGGCCGAGGGTGACGCAGCCGGCGGCGTACGACGCGCGCAGGTGGCGCACCGCGTCCGGGCCGCCCGCCTGCCAGGCGTCGAAGGCCTCCCGCAGCGAGCGCAGGAGGTCGACGAGCACCGCGGTGCGGTCGGGCTCCTCCCCCGACTCGATCAACAGCGAGGTCCCGGTCGGCACCGGCAGCTCGTCCGCGGTGAGCGAGACGTTGAGCCCGACCCCGAGGACGGCAGCCGGACCGTCGGAGGTCTCCACCCGCTCCACGAGGATCCCGGCGACCTTGCGGCTCTCCCCCTCCGGCCGCGCGACGAGCACGTCGTTGGGCCACTTCACGCCGGCGGCGTACCCCTGGGCCCGGAGGGTCTTGGCCACCGTGTGCCCGGTGAGCAGCGGGAGCCACGGCCAGTCGGCCGGCGGCACCGTGGGCCGCAGCACCATCGAGAAGATCGCCGCGGCCCGCGGCGGGGTCTCCCACACCCGGTCGAGCCGCCCGCGGCCGGCGGTCTGGTGCTCGGCGACGACCACCAGGCCCTCCGGTGCGCCGTCCCGGGCGCGCTCGGCGGCGACCGCGTTGGTCGACGTGGCGGTCTCGAGCACCTCGACCACCAGATCGGGCGCCAGCGCGGCGAGCCGCCGGGCATCGAGTGATGGGCGTCTCATCTGCGCGGGGCTCACGGGCACTAGATTGGCCCACGGTCCACACCCGCTGCCACCCGAGGAGCCAGAAGCCGATGAGTGCCCACCCCGGCGAGGGAACCGACGTCCCGCAGGACATCGACCTGCACACCACCGCCGGCAAGCTGGCCGACCTGGAGCGCCGCCTCGACGAGGCCGTCCACGCCGGGTCGGAGAAGGCGATCGAGAAGCAGCACGCCAAGGGCCGCAAGACCGCTCGCGAGCGCATCGAGCTGCTCTTCGACGAGGGCTCCTTCGTCGAGCTCGACGAGCTCGCCCGCCACCGCTCGACGGCGTTCGGCCTCGAGAAGAACCGGCCCTACGGCGACGGCGTCGTGACCGGCTACGGCACCATCGACGGCCGCCAGGTCTGCGTCTTCTCCCAGGACTTCACCGTCTTCGGCGGCTCGCTGGGCGAGGTCTACGGCGAGAAGATCACCAAGGTCATGGACCTGGCCATCAAGACCGGCTGCCCGATCATCGGCATCAACGAGGGCGCCGGCGCCCGCATCCAGGAGGGCGTGGTCTCGCTCGGCCTCTACGGCGAGATCTTCCGCCGCAACGTGCACGCCTCCGGCGTGATCCCCCAGATCAGCATGATCATGGGCTCCTGCGCGGGCGGGCACGTCTACTCCCCCGCGGTCACGGACTTCACCGTGATGGTCGACGGCACCTCGAACATGTTCATCACCGGCCCCGACGTCATCAAGACCGTCACCGGCGAGGACGTGTCGATGGAGGACCTCGGCGGCGCGCGCACGCACAACACCAAGTCCGGCAACGCCCACTACATGGGGTCGGACGAGGAGGACGCGATCGAGTACGTCAAGGCGCTGCTGTCCTACCTGCCGCAGAACAACCTCGACGAGGTGCCGTCGTACGACGAGGCGGCCGACCTCGACGTAAGCGACCTCGACCGGGCGCTCGACACGATCATCCCGGACTCGCCGAACCAGCCCTACGACATGCGCGACGTCATCACCGCCGTGCTCGACGACGAGGAGTTCCTCGAGGTCCAGGAGCTGTTCGCGCCCAACATCGTGGTCGGCTTCGGCCGGGTCGAGGGTCGCTCGGTCGGGGTCGTGGCCAACCAGCCGATGCAGTTCGCCGGCACCCTCGACATCGACGCCTCCGAGAAGGCCGCCCGCTTCGTGCGGTTCTGCGACGCCTTCAACATCCCGGTGCTGACCTTCGTCGACGTGCCCGGGTTCCTCCCCGGCACCGACCAGGAGTGGAACGGCATCATCCGCCGCGGCGCCAAGCTGATCTACGCCTACGCCGAGGCGACGGTCCCGCTGGTCACGATCATCACCCGCAAGGCCTACGGCGGGGCCTACGACGTCATGGGCTCCAAGCACCTCGGAGCCGACATCAACCTGGCCTGGCCCACCGCGCAGATCGCGGTGATGGGCGCCCAGGGCGCGGCGAACATCGTGCACCGCAAGACGCTGAAGAAGGTCGCCGACGCGGGCGGTGACGTCGAGGCCAAGCGCGCCGAGCTCATCGACGAGTACGAGACCACGCTGGCCAACCCCTACATCGCCGCCGAGCGCGGGTATGTCGATGCGGTGATCGCCCCGCACGAGACCCGTGTCGAGGTGGTCCGCGCCCTCCGGCTGCTGCGCTCCAAGCGCGAGTCCCTGCCGGCCAAGAAGCACGGGAACATCCCGCTCTGATGGCCGCCGACGAGGAGCGGAAGCCGCCCTTCCTCCGGGTCGTGCGCGGGGATGCCACGCCCGAGGAGGTCGCGGCCGTCGTCGCCGTGCTCGCCTCCCTCCAGGGCTCGACCGCGGCGCCGCGCGCGCTCCGTCCCTCCTGGAACTCGCCGGAGCGCGGCCTGCGCCGTCCGCACCAGTCCGGTCCGGGCGGGTGGCGCGCCGGCAGCCTGCCCCGCTGACTTCCGGACAGTCCCGGTCTGGACCACTAGTCTTGAGCGAACCTTGCGGTTTTGCCGTGTGCCGTCTTCAGGGCGGTTCTCGACACTGGTGAGGCGCCAGGGAACGGCGCAGTGCAGGAGACGAAGGCGTGAACCAGATCAGCATGGGGCCGGACGGGTACCCGCAGCAGGCCCCTCCCGGGACCGGTGCGGCGCCCTACCAGCCTCCGTTCGGGCAGCCCGGCGTGGCGACCGGCGGCAACGAGTACGTCCGCACGGCCGACCCCGGGCTCTCCGACTACGAGACCCAGTTCCTCGGCGAGCTCGAGGAGGTGCCGACGTACCGTCCGACCGTCGGCTGCATCATCCCGGCCTACAACGAGGCCGAGACGATCGCCGGCGTGCTGGACTCGCTGCTCCAGCAGACCCGGCTGCCCGACGTCATCCACCTGATCGTCAACAACACCTCCGACGACTCCGTCGAGATCGCCAGCCACTACGCCGGCCCGCACACGCGGATGACGCCGACCGGTGAGCAGAGCACGATCATCTACGTCCACGACATCGGCAAGAACCCCGACAAGAAGGTCGGCGCGCTCAACTACGGCTACTCCCTGGTCGAGCACATGGACTACCTGCTCGGCGTCGACGGCGACACGACGCCGGAGCCGGACGCCGTCGAGCACCTCGTCAACGAGATCTCGAGCGACGACCGGATCGGCGGCATCTCCGCGATCTACTCGATCGACGACAGCGCGCTCGAGGGCGCGATCCCCAAGTTCCTCATCGCCGGCCAGCGCGCCCAGTTCGCGGCCTTCAACATGCAGAACCTGCTCAAGGGCCGCAACATGGCCGTCCTCGGCGGCCAGTTCTCGATCTTCTCGACCCAGGCGCTGCGCGACGTCCTGCGCGACAGCCACCAGCGCACCCCGTGGGTCAACGACAGCGAGGTCGAGGACTCCCTGCTCTCGCTGCAGATCAAGAGCGCCGGCTACCTCACCAAGATCTCGGCCCGGGCCCGCGCCCACGTCGGCGGCATGGACACGCTGCGCTCGCTCGACGCGCAGCAGGTCAAGTGGAACTTCGGCGCGATCGACCTGATGTGGCCCGGCCAGCGCGGCGACACCAAGGGCCAGCCGTTCCACCCCAACCTGCGGCTGCGCTGGTTCGAGCACATGTCGATGGTCATCAACATCGTCACCCGCACGATGTTCGTGCTCCTGCTCGCCGGCTCGCTCAGCATCAGCGCGTTCGTGTTCAGCCCGTGGTGGCTGATCCCACCCCTGGCCGCGGTCTGGCTGAACTTCCGCGTCGCCCGCTCGATGGAGTTCGCGAACAGACGCGACTACCTCTTCGCCCTGCTGGTCTTCCCCGCCGAGGCCTACATGGTGATCCGGATGGGTCACTTCATCCGGGCCTGGCTGAAGTTCTTCAGCCGGCAGCAGACCGACAACTGGGCGGCCCAGGCCAAGGCCGAGCGCGGCAAGGGCATCGCGTGGCTCTACCCCTACGTCGCCTTCCTCGTCATCTTCGTGGTGGCCGCGGCCGTCTGGACGCTGTTCCTGCCCATCCCGCTGCGCTCCGACATCCTGGCCGTGTGCTGGCCGATCCTCGGGGTCATCACCGTCCTCCAGACCGCGTGGATGATCATCAAGGCGATGAAGCGCTACCGCGGATTCAAGGCCTGACCCGCTCCACGCCCCTCCCCGAGACCCAGGAGATCCCATGTCCCCCGCGCGCCTGCTCCCGGCCGTGGCCAGTGCCCTCGCCGCCCTGGTGCTGCTGACCGGCTGCTCGGTGTTCGACGACCTCACCAGCTCCAACGACCCCGACCCGGCACCGTCCGCGACGCCGTCGGCCACGGAGACGCCGTACCCCTCGCAGTTCACCCGGGACGGCACGTTCCAGTCCCACCGGGACATCGACGGGATGGACTTCGTCTACACGCTCTACCCGACCAAGTCGACGCCGCGCACCAACGAGTGGTACCCGAAGGGCAAGAAGTACTTCTCCTTCACCTTCCAGGTCTACGACCTCGACCGCGGCCTCCGGGACTCCTTCGAGACCAAACGGCTCGCCTACCTCGACCGGATCCAGGTCCAGTCGAACACCGTCACCTACGACGGCGGCAAGGTCGAGCACCCCTACCGGCTCAACGCCGAGGCGAAGAAGATCACCTTCGACCCCGAGCCGGTGTCGACCAAGTACGGCATGCTCATCACCTCGCCCAAGGGCGCCTTCGAGCTCCGCAACCAGGCGATCAAGCCCACCTCGACGGACACCAAGGGCATCGACCTGATCTTCACCGCCACCGTCTGGGTCGAGGAGGCCGCCGGCTCCGGCAGGTTCCGCAAGGAGATCATCCGCCAGAAGGTCCCGATCTCGATCTTCAAGAGCGACCAGCCCACCCAGGCCCAGTCCATCCCGGTCAACGCCAACTGACGCACCAGGTCTCGATACGCTCGCTGGCGCTCGCTACTCGACCGACGAGAGGTGTCGCCGGTCGAGTAGCCCGACGCGAGGAACGAGCCCCCTCGTCGGTCGAGTAGCCCGACGCGAGGAACGAGCGACGGGCGTATCGAGACCATGGTCATCCACAGGCTCCGTCGCCGCGGTGGCACAGGAACGCGCCCTCGGGAACCCTGACGCCATGACCGCGTACACCTACCTCCTCCGCTGCGCCGACGGCTCGTTCTACGTCGGCAGCACGCGCTCACTCGAGCTCCGTCTCCACCAGCACCAGGTCGGCGACGAGGGCGCCGAGTACACCCGCCGACGGCGCCCGGTCGAGCTGGTGTGGCACGAGGAGCACGAGCACGTCGGCGACGCCTTCGCCCGGGAGAAGCAGATCAGGAAGTGGAGCCGCGCCAAGCGCGAGGCACTGATTCGGCAGGACTACGCCGGCCTCCCCGCGCTCGCCCGCAAGACCTTCGGGTCGTAGGTCTCGATACGCTCGCTGGCGCTCGCTACTCGACCGCCAACACCCTCGTCGGTCGAGTTGCCCGGAGCGAGGAACGAGCGACGGGCATATCGAGACCACCCGAGCCGGCAAGGTCTCGATACGCTCGCTGGCGCTCGCTACTCGACCGACGAAGGCCGGCTCGCTACTCGACCGACGAAGGCCGGCTCGCTACTCGACCGACGAAAGTCGGCTCGCTGCTCGGGCGACGGCTGGGCCAGGCTGCAGGTGTTGCTC
>JAEZKN010000037.1 GCA_023415395.1 Actinomycetes bacterium | reverse complement strand
CCACTGGGCCGACCCGTGCGTCCACGCGCTCGCCGTCCTGCAGCAGCTCGCGTGGCTGGTCGAGGACGACCCGTTCGTGCTGCTGCAGCTGCGCGGCCTGCCCCGCGACGAGCTGCTCGCCCGGCTGCACGCGCGCGCGGAGCCCGCGCCGGTGGCCGCCGCCGTCGACGACGACACCGACCTGGACGCTGCCGTCGAGGCCGCGCTCTACGCCGCGCGGCTGCTCGGCGACGTCAGTGGCCCAGAGCCGCCAGCGCCATCCGGGTGAGGACCTCGCGCATCTGCGCGTCCGGGAGCAGGGCCGAGTGCGGCGTGGAGTTGATGAGCCCGAAGGCCGCGTGCGCCATCGCGCGGGCGGTGGGCAGGTCCAGCCGGTCGTCGCGCAGCCGCAGCTGGGCGGCCCAGAGGTCGACGTACTCCCGCTGGAGGTAGCGGACCCGCTCGCGCGCGTCGGCGGGCAGCGACTCCCAGTCGCGGTCCTGCACCACGATCAGCGGGCGGTGGCGCAGCGCGAAGTCGACGTGCCAGTCGACGAGCCCGGCGAGCGCGCCGTCGGCGTCCGCCGCGGCGGCGACCCGCTGCTGCCCGACGCTGAGCAGCTCCTCGCTGATCGAGACCAGCATCTCGGCGAGCATCGCCTGCTTGGAGGGGAAGTGCTTGTAGAGCGCCGGCCCGGAGATGCCGCAGGCGGCGCCGAGGTCGGCGACCGACACCCCGTGGAACCCGCGGGCGGCGAAGAGGTCGGCCGCGGTCGCGAGGATCTGGTCGCGCCGGCTCATGGCCTCAGGTTAGCGGGCGATAACCGTCCGTCCGGGCCATGTGCGTGGCAGCTGGACGCCGTAGCGTGGCTGCCATCGGGGGACAGCTCCACCGGGCGTCGCAGCGGGTCACGCAGCGGGCGCCCGGTGGAGCCGATCGGCTCCTGGGAACCGTGAGGCTCAGGAGCCGTTCTCCTGCTGCTCGGGCTCCTGCCCGGAATCCTGTGCGGCGATCTGGCGGCGGACCTCGTCCATGTCCAGGTCCTTCACCGCGGTGATGACCTGCTCCAGGGCCGGGGCGGGGAGCGCCCCGGGCTGGGCGAAGACGAGGATGCCGTCGCGGAAGGCCATCAGCGTCGGGATCGAGGTGATCTGGGCGGCGGCGGCCAGCGACTGCTCGGCCTCGGTGTCGACCTTGCCGAACACCACGTCGGAGTGCTGCTCGGAGGCGGCCTCGAAGACCGGTGCGAACTGGCGGCACGGCCCGCACCAGGCGGCCCAGAAGTCCACGAGCACGATGTCGTTGTCGACGACGGTCTGCTCGAAGGTGTCAGCGGTCAGTGCTACGGCGGTCATACCGGTACAACTGCCGCCGCGGTCTGGTTGTTCCGGGGCGGTGGCCGGTCGGTTTCCCCGGTGAACCGGGGATCCCGACGCCCAGACCAGCTCAGGACGCGAGGAACGCCCGCACCCGGTCGTGGTAGCCCGGCGGGTCGAGGAGGAACGAGTCGTGGCCGTACGGCGAGGCGAGCTCGGCGAAGTCGACCGCGCAGCCGAGCCGCTCCAGCTCGGTCACGAGACGCTGCGACTGGGCGGTCGAGAAGCGCCAGTCGCTGTCGAAGGAGGTCACCTGGAAGCGGGTGACCGCCGAGCGCAGGGCGTCGTCGGTGCCGGGGTCGGCGAACGGGTCGAAGTAGTCCAGCAGCCGGGTGAGGTAGAGGTAGGACAGCGCGTCGAAGCGGTCCAGGAAGGTCAGGCCCTGGTGCTGCAGGTAGTGCTCGACCTCGTAGTCCGCCTCCAGGGTCCAGTCGTCGCCGGTCGAGGTGCGCGCCCGGCCGAACCGGGACTCCAGCGACTGCCCCGAGACGTAGGTGATGTGCGCCATCATCCGGGCGACCTTCTGGCCGCGCCACGGGAAGACACCGTGCTCGGCGTAGCGGCCGCCGACGAAGTCGGGGTCGTTCATGATCGCCTCGCGCGCGACGGTGGAGAAGGCGATGTTCTCCGCGGGCAGGCGCGAGGACGCGGCGACCATGACGGCGCGTTCGACGGCCGCGGGGTCGTCGATCGCCCACTGCAGCACCTGCATGCCGCCGAGCGAGCCGCCGACGCCGGCGTAGAGCCGCTCGATGCCGAGGTGGCGCAGCAGCCGCCGGTGCACCGCGACCAGGTCGGTCATGTGCAGCAGCGGGAAGTCCAGGCCGTAGGCACGCCCGGTGGCGGGGTCGGTCGACAACGGACCGGTCGTGCCGGAGCAGCCGCCGAGGATGTTCGGCGAGATCACGAAGAAGCGGTCGGTGTCGACGGGCTTGCCGGGCCCGATCATGTTGTCCCACCAGCCGCGCTTCTTCTCGCCCAGGTGCAGGCCGGCGGCGTTCGCCGTGCCGGTCAGGGCGTGGCAGACGAAGACCGCGTTGTCGCGGGCGGGCGAGAGCTCGCCGTAGGTCTCGAAGGCGACGTCGACGTGGTCGAGGCGACCGCCGCCCCGCGTGAGCAGCGGGTCGTCCTCGGTGGCGAGGACGACCCGCTGCGTCTCGACGTGGCCGAGGGCGCCGGTCACTTGCTCGCGGCCAGCGCCTGCTCCAGGTCGGCGATGAGGTCCTCGACGTGCTCGATGCCGATCGAGAGCCGCACCATGTCCTCCGGCACGCCCGCCGCGTCCAGCTCCTCGGGCGTCAGCTGGCTGTGGGTGGTGGTGGCGTTGTGGATGGCCAGCGACTTCGCGTCCCCGATGTTGGCCAGGTGGCTGAAGAGCTGCAGGGCCTCGATGAACCGCTTGCCGCCGTCGCGCCCCGACTTCACGCCGAAGCTGACCAGGCCGCCGTAGCCGCGCCCGGTGAACGTGCGGTCCGCGACCTCCTTGTAGGGGCTGCTCTCCAGGCCGGGGTAGCTGACCCACGACACCGCGTCGTGCTTCTCGAGGAACTGCGCGACCGCGAGCGCGTTGCTGCTGTGGCGCTCCATGCGCAGGTGGAGGGTCTCCAGCCCCTGGAGGAAGAGCCAGGAGTTCAGCGGGGCGACCGCCGCGCCGGTGTTGCGCAGCAGGACGGTGCGGGCCCGGATGATGTACGCCGCCGGGCCGGCCGCCTCGGTCCACACCGCGCCGTGGTAGGCCGGGTCGGGCTTGGTCAGGCCGGGGAAGCGCTCGGAGTGCGCCGCCCAGTCGAAGCGGCCCGAGTCGACGATGACGCCGCCGATCGAGGTGCCGTGGCCGCCGATGTACTTGGTCGCCGCGTGCACGACGACGTCGGCGCCCTGGTCCAGCGCCCGCACGAGGTACGGCGTGGGCGCGGTGTTGTCGATGATCAGCGGCAGGCCTGCGGCGTGGGCCGCCTCCGACCACGCCGGGATGTCGATGACGTTGATCTTGGGGTTGCCGACGGTCTCGCCGAAGACCAGCTTGGTCTTCTCGTCGACGTGCTTGGCCAGCTCCTCGGGCTTCTCGGGGTCGACGAAGCGGACCTCGATGCCGAACTGCGGCAGCGTGTGGGCGAACAGCGCGTAGGTGCCGCCGTAGAGCGTCGAGAGCGCGACGATGTTGTCGCCGGCGTAGGTCAGGTTGAGCACGGCGTAGGTCGTCGCCGCCGAGCCGCTGGCGGTGGCGAGCGCGCCGACGCCGCCCTCGAGCTGGGCGATGCGCTCCTCGAACACCGACTGCGTCGGGTTCATGATCCGCGTGTAGATGTTGCCGGGCTCGGCCAGCGCGAAGAGGTTCGCGGCGTGCTCGGTGTCGTTGAAGACGTAGGACGTCGTCTGGTAGATCGGCACCGCACGGGCGTTGGTGGCCGGGTCGGCCTCCTCCTGGCCGGCGTGCACTGCGAGGGTCTCGGGGCGGTAGGTCATGTCTCTCCCTGCGTCGTCGCTGCGTCGTCGATACGACTCAGCCTAAAGTCAAGTGAAACGATAGACTTTGGGGCGTCCGAAAGGCGAGCAGATCGCCCGGGTCCGCGGCGGTGGACCGCGAGGTTAACGATCGCTAACCTTGGCGGGGTGAGCCACATGAAGGAGCTGGTGGACGAGCTGCGCGAGCGGCTGGCCGTCGCCCGGCGGGGCGGCAGCGAGGCCGCCCGCCAGAAGCACACCGACCGCGGCAAGCTGCTGGTGCGCGACCGGGTGGACCGGCTGCTGGACCCGGGCAGCCCGTTCCTGGAGCTGAGCCCGCTGGCCGCCCACGAGATGTACGGCGGTGGCGTCCCCTCCGCCGGGGTCGTGACCGGCATCGGCCGGGTCAGCGGCCGCGAGGTCGTGGTCGTCGCCAACGACGCGACCGTCAAGGGCGGCACCTACTACCCGATGACGGTCAAGAAGCACCTGCGTGCCCAGACCGTCGCCAGCGACAACCACCTGCCCTGCGTCTACCTCGTCGACTCCGGCGGCGCCTTCCTGCCGATGCAGGACGAGGTCTTCCCCGACCGCGAGCACTTCGGCCGGATCTTCTTCAACCAGGCCAACCTGTCCGCACGGGGCATCCCGCAGATCGCCTCGGTCATGGGCTCGTGCACCGCCGGCGGCGCCTACGTGCCGGCCATGTCGGACGAGACCGTGATCGTGCGCAACCAGGGCACGATCTTCCTCGGCGGCCCGCCGCTGGTGAAGGCCGCGACCGGTGAGGTCGTCACGGCCGAGGAGCTCGGCGGCGGCGACGTCCACGCCCGCACCTCCGGCGTCGTCGACCACCTCGCCGAGGACGACGCCCACGCGCTGGCCATCGTCCGGTCGATCGTCGGCACGCTGCCGCGCCGCAGTGGTTTCGAGACAGGACTCCGTCCTTCCTCAACCACCGTGCCCGTCGAGGAGCCGCACGAGGACCCGAGCAGCCTCTACGACGTGGTCCCCGCCGACACCCGCACGCCCTACGACGTGCGCGAGGTGATCCGTCGCATCGTCGACGGCAGCCGCTTCCAGGAGTTCAAGAAGCTCTACGGCGAGACGCTGGTGACCGGCTTCGCCCACATCTGGGGCCACCCGGTCGGCATCGTCGCCAACAACGGCATCCTGTTCAGCGAGTCCTCGCTCAAGGGCGCGCACTTCATCGAGCTGTGCAACCAGCGCGGCATCCCGCTGGTCTTCCTGCAGAACATCACCGGCTTCATGG
>JAEZKN010000516.1 GCA_023415395.1 Actinomycetes bacterium | reverse complement strand
GTGCAGCTGCAGGACGGACCGGGACACGTGCTCGGCAGCGTGCTGCCCGGACAGCGCGGGGTCAGCGTCATCGCCGGCCGGTCGCTGAGCTTCGGCGCGCCGTTCGGTCAGGTCTCGGCGCTCCCGGTCGGGGCGCGGATCACCGTGACGACCGCCCAGGGCACCTTCACCTACCGGGTCTCCGGTGCCCGGCTCAAGGGCGACCCCGTGCCGACCCCGCCGGGGGAGGGCGAGGGGCGCCTCACGCTCGTGACCGCGATCCGCGGCGCCGGGCTCGGCGGGCTCCAGGCCGGCGAGACCGTGTACGTCGACGCCGAGCTGTCGGGCGAGGCGGCCGACCCCGGACCGGTGGCGACCGCCGACCTCGGCCCGAGGCTGATGTCGACGTCGGTCGACACCACGACCCTCGCGCTGCTGGCCCTGGGCCTCCAGCTCCTCGTGGGCTCCCTCGCGGGCCTGGCCTGGGCCTGGAACCGGTGGTCGCGCGCGGCGGCCTGGATCGCTGGCGGGCCCTGCGTCCTCGCCGCGCTGTGGCTCGTCTCCTCGTTGGGATCGCGGCTCTTGCCGGCCCTCGTCTGAGTCTCCGGGGGCGCCGCACCCCCGGGACCCCAGCTCCACCTGCGGCACGCAACAGGGTGCGCGACACAACAGCTCCACACCGTCCTGAATCTCGGGTAAGTCACTCAAGAAAGGCATGATCAATGCTCGTTCGACGCAAGACCGTGGGATCGGCGCTCGTCGCAGCGGCGACCGTCGGCACCCTCGCGCTGTCGCTGACCCCTGCGCAGGCCGACTTCTCCCCGCAGCCCAACGACGTGGTCTCGACGGGTTCGGACATCATCCAGAACTCGTTCAACTTCCTCGCCGACGGCTACCACGAGCTCCCCGGCTACAACACCGCCGGCAACCGTTGGCGCTTCGTGAACTTCGACTCCTCGGGCGACGCCCAGGGGCGCAGTGCCTTCACCGACCCTCGCCTCCTGCCGACGATCACGGGCAACGGCACCCTCGGTGAGAACGGCGTGAAGTACATCAAGCAGAGCGACGTGAAGCTGCTCAACCCGACCATCTCGCTGCGCGCCGGCCAGGACCTCGTGGTCCGCCCGACCGGTGGCGGCGGCGGCGGCCGCGACGCGATCATCGCCGACAACCAGGGCTGGATCGACGTCGGCCGCAGCCCCGACCCGCTCAACGCGACCCACCAGAACAACGCGCAGAGCAACCTCGGCACCAAGCTGATCCGCGTCCAGATCGCGACCGACCGCCAGCTGATCGCCACCGCGACGACGACCAACGCGCCGAGCACGATCTCGGCCGAGGCGATCCTCAAGATCTACAGCGGCGAGTACACCACGTGGGGCGACCTCCCCGGCTACGCCGGCCCGGGGACGAGCGAGACCATCATCCCGCTGCTGCTCCCGACCGACGCCGGCATGTGGAACACCTTCGTGGCCAACGTCGGCAAGCAGAACCCCGGCGTCAACGTCGTCACCAGCACGCTGCGGGCGAACCCCAACAGCGTGGTGGTCCAGCAGAACGACCCGACGGCGATCACCGCGCTGTCCGAGGCCCAGCGCAAGAACGCGATCGTGCCCTTCCCGCGGGGACGCTTCCGGACGCTGAACACCGGCTACTACACGCAGACGTTCGACGGGCAGAAGACCAACAACTACAACACCGAGCCGGGCCACCGGACGCCGGCGAGCGCCGAGGGCATCAAGCTCCTCGACGGCAACAGCAACGCCGACGTGGCGTCGCCGAGCGCGCCGTACGGCGGCAACTTCGCCTACAACGCGATCGTCCGCGAGAGCGACTACCTGAGCACCACTCCGTGGCAGCCGGGCAGCACGCTCAACTGGGTGCAGGCGCTCTTCTACAACCCCGACGGCCCGGAGCCCTTCGTCCGGACCCCCGCGGGTGAGGCGCTGCTGGAGGCGGCCGGCGTGACGCCGGACTACCACGTGTTCGGGACCGACAACGCCGAGATCGAGCTGGACTGAGAGACGAGACATGAGCACGCAGCTCGCACGACCGGTGCGCCGGGCCGTCGGCCTGGTCCTGCTGGGCGGGATCCTGGTGGCCGCCGTCGTCCTCTGGTCGAGGACGGACGCCGAGGCCCGCACGGCCCCCTACGAGGACCCGCAGGCCGCCGGTGGCATCACGCTCTGCTCGGGGGACGGCGAACCCGTCACCGAGGGCAGCGTGGACGACACCCCGTTCGCCGCGGTGGCGCTGGGGTCGACGGGTGTCCCGTCGGACCTCGACGACACCGGGGCGGTCGGCACCCTCTACGCGTACCAGCCGCGGGAGGGCGTCTCGCCCAGCGAGTTCAGCGGCACGGCGATCACCGCGGCCGGCGTCCTCGCCGACCCGGACCGTCCCGCTGTGGCCGTGACCGAGGACTCCTGGTCGGTCGGTGACTTCGTCACCGCCTACCCGGCGGACTTCGACGGCTACGTGCAGCTCCGTCTCTATCTCGGCACGCCCGCGGCGGGCACCCTCTCCGACCGCCCCTACGACACCGCCGACCTCCGCGTCGACGGCGATCGCTGGGAGCTGGTCGCGGGAGGCAGCGCCGCGTGCACCGCCACCCAGACCTCTGAGGAGAACTGATGAAGATCCGAGTCAAGAAGACGTGGGTCGCGGCCCTGGGCCTCGCCCTCGCCGTGTCCACGGTCGGAGGCGTCGCCGCCCTGGCGGACGGCCCCGACGACTGGTACGACGGTGACAACGCCACCGTCGCCGACCACGACAACACCGGTGTCGCGCTCAAGCTGTACAGCGCCGCGGGCACCGAGATCACGTCCGGCAGCACGACGACCCCGATCGCCGCGTTCGCGGCGGCCGCGGGGACGGTGCGCTCGGGCGACACCTTCGCGTCGCTCTACGTGCACCTGCCCCAGTCGAGCACCGCGCCCGGCGCGTGGCCCGGCGTGCAGGTCACCGGCACCGACAAGTTCAGTGGCGCCGGTGCCGTCTCCGCCCCGTCGGCGGTGAGCGGCAAGCCGTTCGTGCGCACCACGGCCGACGGCTACTCGCTGGCCGACGTCGCCGCCGTCCTGCCCAACACCGCGTCCGCGCCCAGCTTCGCCGGCGTCTACGAGCTGCGCCTGCGCACCAGCTCGCCGACGGCGGGGGTCAGCACCGAGTACGCCGTGTCGTACGTGAAGGTCAGTGGCAGCACCTGGCAGGTCACGCAGGCCCCGGTCTTCGGCCAGGTCGGTGACACGGCGACGAGCGTGAAGGCCACGTGGCCCAAGAAGATCACCTTCGGCAAGGCCGCGAAGGTGAAGGTCACGGTCACCGCCAGGTCCGGCAGCAGGAAGCCGGCCGGGACGGTGCGGGTGCTGAACGGCTCGAAGACCCTCGGGCAGGCCACGCTCGCCGCGGGCAAGGCCACGGTGACCCTGAAGAAGAAGTCGCTCAAGCCCGGCACCTACACCCTGGTCGTCCGCTACGACGGCGCCCCGGGCTCGTTCGAGCCGTCCCAGTCGGCGGCCACGACGATCAAGGTCGTGAAGAAGAAGACCAAGAAGTGACCGGCTGAGACGAGGTGCCACGACGTGGTGCGGAC
>JAEZKN010000499.1 GCA_023415395.1 Actinomycetes bacterium | reverse complement strand
CTCCGAGGACTGACCCCGGAGCCGGGCTCAGAGCCGCTCGAGGATGAGCGCCATGCCCTGACCGCCGCCCACGCACATCGTGATCAGGCCGGTGGTCTTGTCGTGCCAGTCCAGCGAGTTGAGCATGGTGTTCTGCAGCCGGGCGCCGGTCATGCCGAACGGGTGGCCGACCGCGATCGCGCCGCCGTTGACGTTGAGCCGGTCCAGGTCGATGCCGAGGTCCTGGTAGGACGGGACGACCTGGGCGGCGAACGCCTCGTTGATCTCGACCAGGTCGATGTCGCCGATGCTCATGCCGGCGTTGGCCAGCGCCCGCTTGGTGGCCTCGACCGGGCCGAGGCCCATGATCTCGGGCGAGAGCCCGGAGACGCCGGTGGAGACGATCCGGGCGAGCGGCCTGATGCCGAGCTCGTTCGCGCGGGTGTCGGACATGATCACCACGGAGGCGGCGCCGTCGTTGAGGGCACAGCAGTTGCCCGCCGTGACGACCCCGTCGGGACGGAAGACCGGCTTGAGGTCCTTGATGCCGTCGTAGGTGACGCCCGCGCGCGGGCCGTCGTCCTTGCTGACCACGGTGCCGTCGGGGGTGGTCACCGGGGTGATCTCCCGCTCCCAGAAGCCGTCGTTGATGGCCTTCTCGGCGAGGTTCTGCGACCGGACGCCGAACTCGTCGAGCTCCTGGCGCGAGAGCCCGCGCAGCTTCGCGACGTTCTCGGCGGTCTGGCCCATGGCGATGTAGACGTCCGGCAGCAGGCCGTCCTCGCGCGGGTCGTGCCAGCCCTGACCGCCCTCGGCGGTCTTCTCCGTGCGGGCCTTGGCGTCGTCGAAGGCGTGGTTGTGCGTGTCGGGCCAGTGGTCGGAGGTGCCCTTGGCGAAGCGGGACACCGTCTCCACGCCGGAGGAGAGGAACACGTGGCCCTCGCCGGCCTTGATCGCGTGGAAGGCCATCCGGGTGGTCTGCACCGAGGAGGAGCAGTAGCGGGTGATCGTCGCTCCGGGGACGTCGTCCCAGCCGTTGAGGACGTTGACGACGCGGGCCATGTTGTTGCCCGACTCGCCGCCGGGCAGGCCGCAGCCGAGGTAGTGGTCGTCGATCGTGGTCGGGTCGAGCTCCGGGATCTTGTCCAGGGCCGCCTTGGCGATGAACGCCGTCAGGTCGTCGGGGCGGAACTCCGTCAGCGAACCCTTGTTGGCCCGTCCGATCGGGGTACGGGCGGCGCTGACGATGACTGCCTCGGGCATAGGGGCTCCGTTCGGTGGGGGACTGCTCCGCCCGCAACACTAGACCGTGTTCTAGCCGTCCGGACGAGGCGTGCGTCACCCCTCCGTCGCGCCCGCCAGTCCGCTGCCGAGCAGGTCCATCGAGCGCTCGAGGAACGCTCGTCGCTCGGGGCCGGGCTTGAGCAGCGCGGCCAGCAGGATGCCGTCGTAGGACGCCACCAGCGCCTCGGCCCGGGCCAGGCTGCCGTCCTTGCCGGTGGCGGTCATGATCCGCTCGACCAGGTCGATCAGCCGTCCCCGCTGGGCGGCCAGCAGTCCGGCCAGCTCGGGGTCCCGGCTCGCCGCCATGGTGAGCTCCAGCCGGGCGACCAGCAGCTCGCGCTGGTCGACCCAGCGCGAGAAGAGGTCGAGCGCAGCGGCGATGCCGTCCGGCTCGGAGGCGCAGGCCACGTCGTCGGCGAGCGCGTCGACGTCGGCGAGCAGCGTGTCCGCGACGTGCTCGGTCAGCGCCGCCTGCAGGGCCCGCCGGGTCCGCAGGTACGCCGAGCAGCTGCCCTCGGGGAGGCCGGCGCGGCGGTCCACGGCGCGGTGGGTGAGCCCCCGCAGGCCCTCGTCGGCGAGGACGTGCAAGGCCGCCTCGAGCAGCTGCTGGCGCCGGGGGCTGTCGGACATGGGTTCCTCGGGAAGTGGTGAGGAGCCACCGTACCCGCGCCGCGGAGCCGGGCTCACCCGGCTGTGATCCGGGACACGGAGGAGTCGGGGAGGGAACGAATGGCGCCCCTGCCGCGTTCACCGGACGTAGAGGCTCTCTACAGACGTAGAAAGGACTCCGTCATGGACCTGTTCGCCGCCCACACCACGCTCGCCGTGCTCTCCTACATCGTCGTCGCCGTCGGTGTCCTCGCCGCGGTCGTGTCCGTCGGCGTCATCGCCGAGTTCCTCCTCCGCAACCGCAAGGCGCGCCTGGCCCGCCAGGAGTCGATCGGCACCTACTACCGCGGACTCGCCGTCTCCCGCTGAGCCACCGTCTGCGAGGATCGCCGGCGTGCGGCACACCTACCGGTGTCCGATGCGTTGGGCCGACCTCGACCTGCTCGGACACGTCAACAACGTCGTCTACGTGGACTACCTCCAGGAGGCCCGCGTCGACATGTTGCGCACGCACGGGCCGGGGGCGAGCACGGGCGACCTCGCCGAGGGCGTCGTCGTCGCCCGGCACGAGGTCAGCTACCTCGCGCCCCTGACCTTCGGCTTCGAGCCGGTGACCATCGAGTCCTGGGTCACCGAGATCCGTGCCGCGACGTTCACGGTCGCCTACGAGCTGTTCCACGAGCGCGACGGCGTCCGGCACGTCTACGCCCGGGCGAAGACCGTGCTGACGCCGTACGTCTTCGCCGCCGAGCGGCCGCGCCGGCTCACCGACGTCGAGCGGGCGACCCTCGCGGTCTTCCTCGAGCCCGACGACGCCGGTCCGCGCGTGCCGTTGGCCCGGACGCGGCCGGCGGAGGTCGCCCACTACCCGGTGCAGGTCCGCTTCTCCGACGTCGACGTCTACGGGCACGTCAACAACGTCAAGTACTTCGAGTACCTCCAGGAGGGCCGGATCGCGATGACCGCGAGGATCTGGGCCGGCCTGGAGCCCGCGCCGATCGTCGTGGCGCAGACCGACGTGGACTACCTGCGCCCGATCCTCTTCCGGCCCGAGGCGTACGACGCCTGGTCCTGGGTCTCGCGCGTCGGGAGCCGGTCCGCGACGATCGAGTCGCAGATCTGCGACGGCGACAGCGTGCTCGCGCGGGCCCGCGTGACGGTCGTGTTCTTCGACCAGCAGGCCGGGCGCTCGATGGAGCCCGCGGAGCCCTACGTCGCGGGGCTGCGGACGCTGCTCTCGAGCTGAGCGGCCAGCCTCCGCATCCCGCGGTGGTGCGCGCCGCGCACCGAGGCCGAGGAGATGCCGAGGGCGAGCGCCGTGGCGGCCACATCCATGCCGACCACCTCCCGGCAGCCGACCACCTCTCGCTCGCGGTCGGGCAGCGTCGCGAGGGCGCGCCGCACCCAGTCGTCGGCGGCGTACGCCGGCTCCGGCCCGGTCACCGCAGCGGTCTCCGGGATGGTGTGCGGGTCGTGGGGGTGGGTCCGGCGGCGCAGCCCCCGGCGGTGCACGTTGCCGCCGAGCTTGCGGGCGATGCCGAAGAGCCAGCCGGCGAACTCCTCCGACGTGCCGTGGAACGACTGGACCTTCTCCGCCGCGACCAGCCAGGCCTCGGCGGCGAGGTCGTCCGCACCCACCGCGGTGTCACTGGTCGGCCGGGTGCTCAGCCAGACCAGCAGCCGGCCGGCGTGGTCCCGGTAGAGGGCGCGCCAAGCCTCGGCGTCGCCCCGCTTGGCGCGCTCGATCAGCTCGTCGTCCGTCCCCTGTCCCACCGGCGTCAGTCCTGGTCCTGGTCCCCGCCCTGGCTCTCGTCGTCTCGGTGCGCGTCGTCCTGGCCCGCGTGCGGTCCGCCGTGACCCTGGCCCTGGCTGTGGCCGAGCGCGAGCCCCTGACCCTGGCCGTGACCCTGGCCGTGACCCTGACCCTGGCCCTGGCCCCATCCGTGGCCGTGGCCCTGGGGAGTGCCGGGGTTCGGGTTGCCCGGAGGGGTGGTCGGGGGAGTGCCCGGGTTCGGGTTGCCGGGGTGCGTGCCCGGGGCCTGGCCGGACCCCTGGCCCTTGCTGGAGCCGTTCGCGCCGGTGTCCGGGGCGGTGCCCGGGTCCGCGTCGGGTGTCTCGCTGGCGCCGGGAGCATCACCGCGCGGCCCGTCGGCGTCCCGGTCCCCGCGCTCGCCCCGCGCGCCGGTCGCCCGTTCGCCCTCCCGGTCCCCGGCATCCTGCCGGCCACCGGGAGTGAGGGGAGAGGCGTCGCCGCTGCTGTCCGGGGAGGGCGTCTCGGTCCCGGGCCCGCCGGTCTCCGCGGGGGCCGGTCGCCGGGGGTCGGGGTCGGAGTCGCCGATCACGCCCCCGGCCCAGGCGACCCCTCCGACGACGGCGGTGACGCTCGCCGCCGCGAGCCCGATGGCCAGACCGCTGCGCGCGACCCCGGGGCCGGCCGCTGCGGGTGCGCTCGCGGCGGCGAGCTGACTGAGTCGCTGGAGGAAGGCCTCGTCCGGCTCGAGCCGAGGTGCCTCGGTGCGCAGACCGAGTCGGTCCGGGCTGGTCATCGGAGGAGCTCCTTCCTGGTCGGAGGGACGGCGGTCCCGACCGCATACGGGGGACGGTCGTGGTCGGGCCCGCCGACCCTACGCCCCGGTGTGCAGCGACGGAACCCCCGGGCTCGACCCCTACCTGTCGCGACCGAGGTCCGTCGTTACACGCTTCGCCGAGGAGTCTTCCCGGCCAGGACTGACCTCACTCGAAGGTGTTCACCATGAACTGCGCCGCGTGCGTGACGTAGTCCCAGAACTGCGCGTCCTGCTCGGGGGTGAGCGCGACCTCGTCGAGCCCGGCCCGGAAGTGCATCAGCCAGTGCTCCTTGGCCTCCGGCGTGACCGCGAACGGCGCGTGCCGCATCCGCAGCCGCGGGTGCCCGCGGCTCTCGGAGTACGTCGTCGGACCGCCCCAGTACTGCACCAGGAAGTGGAGGAAGCGCTCCTCGGCAGGCCCGAGGTCCTCCTCGGGATACATCGGCCGGAGCACCGGGTCCTCGGCGACGCCCGCGTAGAACGTCGCGACGATCCTGCGGAAGGTCTCGAATCCGCCGATCTCCTCGTAGAACGTCGTCGCGGTCATGCCGTCCATTCTGACGGTCGCCGGGTGAGCACCGTCCACCGGCGTGCAAGACTCGCCACGTCCCCCAGATCTTTCCCGAGGAGTGATCCGCAGATGGCCACCACCCGCAACGCCAGCACCCACTGGGAAGGCACCCTGTTCGAGGGCGCCGGAAAGGTCACGCTGGAGTCGTCCGGCATCGGCACCTACGACGTCTCGTGGGCCTCGCGCGCCGAGGACGCCAACGGCAAGACCAGCCCCGAGGAGCTCATCGCCGCAGCGCACTCCTCCTGCTTCTCGATGGCGCTGTCCAACGGTCTGGCCAAGGCCGGCACGCCGGCGACCACCCTCGACACCAGCGCGGCCGTCGACTTCGTGCCGGGCACCGGCATCACCGAGATCCGGCTGACGGTGCGGGCCGTCGTCGAGGGCATCAGCGAGGAGGACTTCGTGGCGGCGGCCACCGCCGCCAAGGAGGGCTGCCCGGTGAGCCAGGCGCTCGCCGCGGTCCCGATCACGCTGGACGCCGCGCTGGCCTGAACCGGCCTGTCGGCCGACCGGCCGACGACCTCAGCTGCGGACGGGCTCCTCCCCCTCGGGGACGGGGCCCGTCCTCTGTTCCTCGCGGTGCCACACGACGCGCTGGGGGAGCGGGATCTCGATGCCCTCGTGGTCGAAGCGGGCCTTGAGCCGCTGGCGCAGGGCGCGGGCCACGCCCCACTGCTCCATCGGCGCGGTCTTGAGCAGCACGCGCAGCGTCACGGACTCGGGGCCGAACACCTCGACGCCGGTGACCTCGGGCTCCTCGATGACGAGGTCCTTGAAGTCCTCGTCCTGCCACAGGTCGTGGGCGACGTCGCGCAGCACCTGCTGCACCCGGACCAGGTCCTCGTGGTAGGCGACGTTGACGTCGACGACCGCGCGCGACCAGTTCTGGCTCATGTTGCCGACGCGGAGGATCTCGCCGTTGGGGACGTACCAGACCGTGCCGTTGAGGTCGCGCAGCCGGGTGACCCGCAGGCTGACGGCCTCCACCGTCCCGCTGGCCTCCCCGACGTCGACGACGTCGCCCACGCCGTACTGGTCCTCGAAGATCATGAAGATGCCGGAGAGGAAGTCCTTCACGAGCGACTGGGCTCCGAAGCCGAGCGCGAGGCCCAGGATGCCGGCGCTGGCGATGATCGGCGCGATGTTCACGCCCAGCTCGCTGAGGATCATCGTGCCGAAGACCGCGATCAGCAGCCCGGTGATCACGCTCTTGAGCAGGTCGCCCATGGTCTTGGCGCGCTGCACGCGGCGGGTCTGGGTGGCGAGGTCCCGCGCGGAGGCCTGCTGCGCGGCCTTGCCGCGGGCGCCGAAGCGGCTCATCCGGTCCGGGAGAACGCCGTCCTCGGCCCGCGAGACCAGCCGGTCGACGAGTCGGTGGAGGATCCACCGGATGACCCACATCAGGAGGAGCAGCCCGACGATCGCCAGGGGCTTGCCGATCAGCACGTCGGCGACGTTGGCGAGCGTCTGGTTGTCGGTGATGTCGAGCGTCCACTCGCAGATGTCGTGTCCGGGCTCACAGGACAGGTCGTCGAATGCGGGCATGACTCCCATGTGTACAGGACCGCTCGGCCGGTCTCGACCCTCCCGGCGGTGAGACGGGCCACGATCCTCGATACGATCGCCCCGTGACCACGAAGCTCGCGCACCTCGTTCGCCGTCTGTTTGTCGTGCTCCTGGCCGGAGGCCTCGTCGTGGCCGCCGGCGGACCGGCGAGCGCCGACGTCCCGGAGTTCTGGAGCGACCCCGACGCGGTCGACCCCTGGCACGCCGTCCTGGTCTTCGTCGGCATCCCCGTCGCCCTGTTCGTGGTGATCACGCTGCTGGTCGTGGTCCCGGGCATCGTCAAGGGCGAGCGCTTCACGCCGGGCGGCCAGGCCACCGCCGACCAGTGGTTCGGCGGCCCGCGCTCCGGCACCCAGGAGCTGCCCGCGCCGGACTCCGACGACTCGAAGGCGGGCGGCGCAAGTGGGCGTTGGTGAGTTCAACAGCAGCGAGCGGTTCCAGATCGACGAGGCGATCCGCCAGGCCGAGCTGGTCTCCCGCGTCGAGTTCAGCGTCTTCGTCGGCCGGGTCGACGGGGAGCCCCGCGCGTTCGCGACCCAGCTCCACAACCGGCTGGTCGCCCCGTCGCGCAGCGTCCTGATCCTCCTCGACCCCGCCGCGCGGGTGCTCGAGATCGTCACCGGCGGCGACGTACGCCGTCACCTCACCGACCGCGAGGTCGAGCTGGTCGCGCTGAACATGCAGAGCATGTTCGCTGTGGGCGACCTGGTCGGCGGCCTGCGCCGCGGCATCCAGGAGCTGGCCGAGCACGCCACCGCTCCGCTCACCCTGCACGCTGAGCAGGCCTGACG
>JAEZKN010000385.1 GCA_023415395.1 Actinomycetes bacterium | reverse complement strand
TCGTCGAGGTGCCCTCGCAGTGGCGCGCGGCGGAGCACGGCGTCGTGCTGGTCGGCGTGAAGTCGCCGGTGCACGCCGACGAGCTGCTCGGCCATGCCTTCGCGGCCGCGGGGCGCCGGGCCGCGCGGCTCGTCGTCCTGCACGCGTGGCACCTGCCGAGCGCCTACGACGACATCATCGAGGGCCGCGTCGCCCAGGAGCGGATGGAGCAGGAGGGCGCGCGCGAGGTCGAGGACCTGCTGTCCGGCTGGCGCTCGGTCTACCCCGACGTGGAGGCCGAGGTGCGGGTGGTCCACGACCGCCCCGGCCACGCGCTGGTCGAGGCATCCGCGGCGGCCGACCTCGTCGTGCTCGTGCGTCGCTCCCACGGCGTGCCGGCGGCGGCGCAGCTGGGCGGCACGGCGCGGACCCTGCTCCGCCACGCGCAGTGCCCCGTGATGGTCGTGCCGCCGACGGGGTCCTCGGATCCGCTCGCGCTCGAGGTGGAGGCCGAGGGGCGGCTCCTGAAGTAGTCCGTCGCGACCAGCGGCCGGGGACCCGGCCTGATCAGCCGTCCTGGTCGGGGACCACGGCGACCGGGCAGGTCGCCTGCTCGACGACGGGGGAGACCACCGATCCGAGGAGCAGCTCGGGCAACGGCCGGGCGTGGTGCGTGCCCAGCACGACCAGGTGCATCGCGCGAGCGGACGCCAGCAGCACGCGCGAGGGGTCGCCGCGCTCGACCGTGGTCCGCACGGCCACGTCGGGGAACTCCTCGCGGAGACCGGCGACCGCCTCGGACACCGCGAGCCGCTGCTCGGCCTCGTCGCTCGGCGTGCCGTAGGTGGCCTCGGGAGCGACGTGCAGGACCGCGAGCGGTTGACCGGTCAGGGACGCCTGACGGAACGCGAAGCGCAGCGCCGGGAGCGCGTGCTCGGTGTCGTCGATGCCGACCAGCACTCCACGGCGTACCTCACCGGGGTGCACGCCGTGCACGACCACCGCAGGGCACGGCGGGCTCTTGGCCACCGAGGACCCGATCGTGCCCACCAGGCGCTCCCAGAAGGTCCGGTGCCGACGCGCTCCGACGACCAGCAGGTCGGCGTCGTGCGCCATCGCGTGCAGCTCGCTGCGGACCGCACCTCCGCGGAGGACGGCGTGCACGTCGACGGTGGGAGCCCGCTCGGCGACCCGGTCCCGAGCCTGCTCGAGGAGCCGCTCGGCCGCGGTGGCGGTCTGGGGTACGCCGAGGCGCCGTTCGTGTCCGGCCGGGTCGTGCCAGAGCTCCTCGGCGGGGTCGGCGACGTGGACGAGCGTGAGCGCCCGCCCCTCGCGTGCCGCCTGGTCCGCGGCCCAGTCGACCGCGTCCTGCCAGGTGTCGTGGGCGTCCACGCCCACCACGATGGTCCTGCTCGTCATGGCGCACCTCCGGGGCTCGGCACCATCCTGCTCCGGCCTGCCCCGGTCGGACAGGGCCGGACGCCCGAGCCCGGCCGGGCGAAGGTCCTGAGCAACGGCCCCCGGCGGGCGCGACCTTGGGCCCTGCTCGGCCGGTCCCGGTCGCGGTGTGCTGGAGCCGTCGGAGCGACGGCCCGACGTCACGAGGAGAGGAGCGAGGCCATGTACGCCGCAGTCGGAGACCGGATCCTGGTCCACAGCCCCCACGTCGACGGGCCGACGCGGGACGGCGAGGTGCTGGAGGTGAGCCATGCGGACGGCTCGCCGCCCTATCGCGTGCGGTGGTCGGACACGGGCCACGAGAGCATCTTCTTCCCGGGACCGGACGTCGAGATCCACCACTTCGGGGCGGAGAAGGAGCCGCCCGGTGCTCAGCCCGGCCCCGGCTGACGCCGTCGGCGGAGGAGTCGGTAGACCTCGTCGACGCCCCACACCACGAACGGGAAGCACGCGAGCACCGCGAGCTCCGGTCCGTGGAGGGGACGCGTCCCGAGGACGTCCTGGGCGAGCGGGAGGTAGATCGCCACCGCAGTCACCGCCACCTCGAAGGCGATGCCCGCCAGCAGGAGCCGGTTGGAGAGGACCCCGATGCGCAGGAGCGACACCCGCTCGGTCCGCGCCGCCAGTGCCGTGCCGACCTGGCAGGCGACGATGCCGGCGAAGGTCATCGTGGTCGCACGCAGGTAGGTCTCGTGGAGCGCGCTGCCGGCGCCCGTCGGGTCGCCGGGGCGCCAGCCTCCTGCCCAGAGCACGCCGAGGAAGCCGAGCACGACCAGGACGGCGGAGGTCAGGCCGAGGACGGCCCAGGCGCGCACGAGCATCTGCCCGGTGATGATGCTCTCCCGGCGCCTGCGCGGGGGGCGGGACATCAGTCCGGGCTCGGCGGCCTCGCGGCCGAGCGCGAGCGCCGGCACGGTCTCGGTGCCGAGGTCGATCATCAGGATCTGCACGACCGTCAGGCCCAGCGGGATGGTGCCGCCGGAGAGCGCGAAGAGCAGGAAGGGCAGGATCTCGGGGATCGCGTGGGCGAAGATGTAGACGATGAACTTCCGGACGTTGTCGTAGACCCGCCGACCGGACTCGACGGCGACGATGATCGTGGCGAAGTCGTCGTCGGTGAGGACCATCGTGGCGGCCTCGCGGGCGACGTCGGTGCCGCCCTTGCCCATGGCCACGCCGATGTCGGCCTTGCGGAGGGCGGGCGCGTCGTTGACGCCGTCACCGGTCATGGCCACCACGTGGCCGGCCGCCTGAAGGCGGGCCGCGATGCGCAGCTTGTCCTCGGGCGCGCTGCGGGCGAAGACGATCTCGCGGCCACCGGCGAGCAGCGCGTCGAGCCGGTCGTCGTCGTACGCCGCCAGGTCGGTGCCGACGACGACCTCGGGCCGGCCACCGGGGCTGAGGCCGGCGGCGGTGGCGATCGCCGCGGCGGTCGCGCCGTTGTCGCCGGTGAGGACGTGGACGGTGATTCCGGCGGCGTGGGCCTGCGCTACCGCGCCCGGGACGGCGTCACGGATCGGGTCGGACAGCGCGACGAACCCGACCAGGACCAGGTCGCGCTCCACCTCGGCGCGCTCGGGCGGACCTGCGGGAGGCGCGATGTCTCGCCAGGCGCAGCCGATGAGCCGCAGCCCCTCTCCGGCGAGCTCCCCGAGGCGCTCCTCGAGCACGCGCCGGTCGTCGTCGCTCAGCCGTCGGGGACTCCCGTCCGGCCCGAGCGCCGAGGTGGCGAGCGCGAGCACGGCCTCGGGCGCGCCCTTGGTGAGGATCAGGTCGTCGGACTCGTCGACGGCGACGATCACCGACATCAGCCGCAGCCGCGGGTCGAAGTGGTAGGTCGCCTCGCGACGCACGTGCGCCGGTGCGGAGTCGTCGAGCCGGTCCGCGGCGTCGAGGAGCGCGAGCTCGGTGGGGTCGCCGGTGCCGGAGTCCCGGTCGGCCGTGGAGCAGGAGGTGAGCACGCGGGCGAGCGCCGTCCGCACGGGCGGGTCGGGGAAGTGGCGGGCGGTCGCGTCCCAGGCGCTGTGCAGCCGCATCCGGTTCTGGGTGAGGGTCCCGGTCTTGTCGGTGCAGATGACGTCGGTCGACCCCAGGGTCTCGACGGCGCTGAGCCGCTTCACGAGGCCGCCGCGGCGCGCGAGGTCCGCGACGCCGGCGGCCAGGGCCAGCGTGATGATCGGCAGGAGCCCCTCGGGGACGTTGGCCACCAGGAGCCCGATGGCGAAGACCGCGGCGTCGGTCAGGCTCAGCCCCGCGAGCACGCCGAGGGGGAGGAAGGCCACCCCGACACCGACCGCGACCGCGGCGATGAGCCAGGCCACGCGGCGGACCTGGAGCTCCAGGGGGCTGGGCTCCTGGGTCGTGCGTCCGCTCAGCCCGGCCAGCCGCCCGAGCTCGGTCTCCATCCCGGTCCCGACCACCACGGCCGTGGCCTCACCCGAGGTGCAGGTGGTCCCGGACAGCAGGACGTCGGAGGCGTCGATGAGGCGGGCGTCCTCGGGCGCCGACGCCTCTCCGGTCTCGGAGCGCACGACCGGCACGGACTCACCGCTGACGGCCGACAGGTCCACCTCGACCGCTCCGGAGACGACCTTGGCGTCCGCGCAGATCGCGTCGCCCTCCTCGACCACGATCACGTCGCCCGGCACGATCTCCCGGGCCTCGATCGACACCCGGCGGCCGTCCCGCAGCACCATCGCGTGCGGAGGGAGGTAGGCGCTGAGCGCCGCGACGGCGTGCTCGGCGTGGCGCTCCTGGACGAGCGCGAACCCGGCGTTGAGCGCGATGACCAGGAGGATGGCGACGCCGAGCACCACCGACCCGGTGGCCAGCGACAGCCCGGCCGCGACCCACAGCAGCAGGGCGAGCGGATGGATGAGCTGGCGGACCAGCGTGGCCGTGAACGACGGGCCGCGGTGGGCCACCAGCTCGTTGGGCCCGGAGCGCTCCGCCCGCGCCGCGGCCTCGGTGCTGTCGAGCCCGTCCACCGTCGTGCCGAGCTCCTCGAGCACCGTCGGGAGGGGCCGCAGCAGGAGCTCGGGCCTCATGAGCCCACCGTCGCACTCGACCACGGGCCCGGCCGCTGACCGAGGTCCCGGTGGCGGTGAGCCCAACGGCCCTGCCGATGGACCCGGGACGGGAGCACGGTGGAGGCATGAGGGGGTGTCGAGTCGGGTGGCAGGCGATGGTCGCCGTGGCGGCCGCGGTGGCGCTGGTGGCCGGCGGCGCCGACCTGGGCTGGCCGAGGATGCTCGGGGCCGTCGGCGCGATCACCCTGCTGGGTGCGTCGAGCGGCCTGACCTGGGTCGAGGACCGCGAGCGGCGGTGGCGGCTGGTCCGTCGACTCGCCGCGTGGTTCGGGGTGAGCGCGACCCTCCTCCTCGGCCTGCCGCCGGTCCTCGGCGCCTGGACGCTGCTCGTGGTGCCGCTCCTGGGGGTGCTGAGCCCCGAAGCGCTGGGCTGGGTCCGGCGCACGGCGGCGGTCCGGCAGCCGCCGGAGCGCGACCTCGACCGGCGGTGGCGCTGGACGACCCAGCAGCTGGCGGCGCGTCGAGCCGACCCGGGCGCCGTGCTCGCCCTGGTCGAGGAGCGCGCCCGGCTGCTCGACGAGCTCGAGCGACGCGACCCCGAGGGCTTCGACGAGATGCTCGTCCGCTCGGGCTGGCGTGAGCGGCAGGACCGTTAGACCGACGACCACAGGAGAAGGAGTCAACAGATGTACGCGTTCAAGGGTGACCGGATCATCGTGCGGGAGGACCCCGCCGAGGTGCGGGTCGCCGAGGTGCTCGACGGCGATCACACCGACGGGCACCCGCCCTACTGGGTGCGCTGGACCGACGACGGTCACGAGACCCTGATGTTCCCCGCGATCGACGCCGACATCGAGCACGCCGGCCCGAGCTACCCGCCGGAGTACGACGCGTAGGCCGACGGGGTCGGTGACGACGTGCGGCCTCCTGCTCACGGCCGACGGCGCATGTAACGCGGGGTTGGGACTTCTGGTCACCCCGTTCGAACGGG
>JAEZKN010000454.1 GCA_023415395.1 Actinomycetes bacterium | reverse complement strand
AGGTCGAGGCCGACCTGCGCGAGGCCAAGGTCAAGGCGACCGTCACCGGGCGGCCCAAGCACTACTACTCGATCTACCAGAAGATGATCGTCGGGGGCCGCGACTTCTCCGACATCTACGACCTGGTCGGCATCCGCGTGCTCGTCGAGAACGACCGCGACTGCTACACCGTCCTCGGCATCCTGCACGCGCGCTGGAACCCGGTGCTCGGCCGGTTCAAGGACTACGTCGCGATGCCGGAGTTCAACATGTACCAGTCGCTGCACACGACGGTGATCGGCCCCCAGGGCAAGCCCGTCGAGCTGCAGATCCGCACCTTCGCCCAGCACCGGCGCGCGGAGTACGGCGTCGCGGCGCACTGGAAGTACAAGGAGGACGGCCGCGCGGGCGTCGACACCGACCGCGCCGGCGACCTCGACGACATGACCTGGGTCCGGCAGCTGCTGGACTGGCAGAACGAGGTCGAGGATCCGGGGGAGTTCCTGGAGTCGCTGCGCTTCGAGATCAACCGCGCCGAGGTCTACGTCTTCACCCCGCGTGGCGACGTGATCGCGCTCCCGACGGGGGCGACCCCGGTCGACTTCGCCTACGCCGTCCACACCGAGGTCGGTCACCACACGATCGGGGCCCGCGTCAACGGCCGCCTCGTCCCGCTGGAGTCCGCGCTGGAGAACGGCGACGTCGTCGAGGTCTTCACCTCCAAGGCGCCGACCGCCGGCCCCTCGCGGGACTGGCTGGGCTTCGTGAAGTCGCCCCGCGCGCGGTCCAAGATCCGCCAGTGGTTCACCAAGGAGCGGCGCGAGGAGGCGATCGACCAGGGCAAGGAGCAGATCGCCAAGCTGATGCGCAAGGAGGGGCTGCCGCTGAAGCGGCTGATGTCCCACGAGTCCCTGATGCTGGCCGCGGTCCACTTCAAGCTCGCCGACGTCTCGGCGCTCTACGCCGCCGTCGGCGAGGGCAACATCAGCGCCCAGGCCGTCGTACGCCGGGTCATCGACCTGCACGGCGGGGACGAGGGCGCCGCCGAGGACCTCTCCGAGGGCGTCACGATCACCGGCCGCCGCGGCCGCTCCAAGGTGCAGCCGGGCGGCGACTCCGGCGTGATCGTCAAGGGTGCTCCGGACGTGTGGGTCAAGCTCGCCAAGTGCTGCACGCCGGTGCCGCCGGACCCGATCCTGGGGTTCGTCACCAAGGGCGGCGGGGTCTCGGTGCACCGCCAGGACTGCACCAACGCCAAGAGCCTGCAGTCCCAGCCCGAGCGGCTGCTCGAGGTCGAGTGGGCACCGACGGGGCAGTCCAGCTTCCTGGTCAACATCCAGGTGGAGGCGCTCGACCGGGCGCGTCTGCTCTCCGACATCACCATGGCGCTCTCGGACGCGCACGTCGACATCCTCAGCGCGAACCTCTCCACCACCCGGGACCGGGTCGCCAAGAGCCGGTTCACCTTCGAGATGGCCGAGGCCAAGCACCTCGACACCGTGCTCAAGGCGGTCCGGTCGGTGCCCGGCGTCTTCGACGCCTACCGCGTCACCCAGTAGCCGCGTCACCAGCCGCGTCGCCAGGAGGCGCACGCAGGATAGGTCTGGACAGGTCGAGGCGGATCAGGGGACTTCCCCCGACGGGACGAGAGCCCGCCTAGGTTCGTGAAGGTGCGTACGTTCCGCCCCTCTGGGAGGGCCGCCGTCGTTGCCGGAGCCATCGCCGTGACCCTCGTGGTCGGGGCGACCTCCGGTGCGGTCGCCGGCAGGCTGATCACCTCCGCGGACATCAAGGACGGGACGATCACGTCCCGCGACATCCGCGACGACGCGATCAAGAACAAGGACATCGCGCCCGGCGCGGTGAGCTGGCGGAAGTCGCTGAGCCGACCGACCCGCGAGCGGATCATGGGCCTGGCCGGTGCGCCGGGACCTGTGGGTGAGGCCGGCCCGTCAGGCCCTCCGGGGCCGCAGGGTCAGGCGGGCCCTGCTGGTCCGCCGGGCGAGCGTGGCCCGCAGGGCCCCCAGGGCCTGCCGGGCGCGGACGGGGTCGGTGTCCCCGGTCCACCGGGCAGCACGTTCGTCGCCGCCACCTACTACGGGGCCTTGGTGGCGGGCGACCTGGACGACGGTGTGGTGGAGCTGCCGCCCACCAGCGACCCGGTCGTGCTCTCCGGAGAGGGCGTCTATCTCGTGAACGCCCAGGTGACCGGCATGGCCGAGGCGCAGGTCCTCTTCCGGGATCCGCAGGAGATCGTCCCGGACCCCGATGACGTCGAGAAGGTGTTGGTCGACCTGGTGCGGGCCTACCAGGACGGCTGCTACGCCACGATCTCCGGCCCCTTCGCCACCTGCCAGACGAGCTTCCCGGTCTACGTGGGCGAGGGTGAGTCGGTGCCGATCGAGGTCTTCGCCTACGCCGACTGCGGATGCCCCGGGCCGCCGCCGACGGTCGCCGTGACGGCGTTCCGGCTCGGGGCCGATGCCGCCGTGCAGCCCATCCCGCGGATCTCCGACCTCACCGCACGGCAGCGGGCCAAGGTCCTGCGACAGTACGAGCGGATGGTCAGCTGAAGTCGGCGCTGGCCCGCTTCGCCATCTCCAGGAAGGACTGACGGGAGGCGAGGTTCTCCTCCAGCTCCTTGACCTTCTTCTCGTTCCCCGCGGCTCGGGCCTGCTCCAGGTCGGCCTGGACCTGGGCGATGGCCGCCTCGAGCTTGGACACCATGTCGTCGGCGCGCGCGGACTTCTCGGGGTCAGACCGGCGCCACTGCTCGTCCTCGACGCTGCGGATCTCCTGCTCCACCCGGCGGATGCGTCCCTCGAGGTCGCGCATCCGGTCCCGCGGGACCTTGCCGGCCGCGTCCCAGCGGTCCGCGATGTCGCGGAAGGCACGCTTGGCCGCCTCCAGGTCGGTGACCGGCAGGAGCGCCTCGGCCTCGGTGAGCAGCTGCTCCTTCACCTCGGCGTTCGCGGCGAACTCCTGGTCCTGCTCGGCAGCCGCGGCGTCGCGGGCCCCGAAGAAGGTGTCCTGCGCACCCCGGAAGCGCTTCCACAGCGCGTCGTCGACGTCGCGCGGCGCCGGGCCGGCCGCCTTCCACTGGCGCATCAGGTCGCGGTAGCGAGCCGCGGTGGGGCCCCAGTCCGTGGACGCCGCCAGCTCCTCGGCCTCGACGACGAGCCGCTCCTTGACCGCCCGGGCCTGGTCGCGCTTCTCGTGCTGCTCGGCGAAGTGGGCCTTGCGGCGCCGGGTGTAGGACGTGCGCGCGGTGGAGAAGCGCCGCCAGAGCGCGTCGTCGGACGACCGGTCGATGCGGGGAGCGCCTTCCACTCGTCGAGCAGCTCGCGCATCCGGTTCGCGCCGTTGCGCCAGTCGTTGCCGGTGGCGAGCTGCTCGGCCTCGGCGACGATGCGCTCCTTGCCGGCACGGGCCTCCGCCGACCGCTGCGCTCGCTCGGCCTTGCGCGCCTCGCGCTGCGTCTCCAGCACCGGGCCGAGGGCGTCGAGGCGGCCGATGAGGCCCTCGAGGTCGCCGACGGCGTTGGCGCCGGTGACCTGCTCGCGGACCGTGCGGACCGAGGCGGCGCCCTCGTCGGGCGACATCACGCCGGACTTGACGCGCTGCTCGAGCAGGTCGACCTCGAAGGCGAGGGCGTCGTACCGCTCGGTGAAGAACTTCAGTGCCTCCTCGGGGGTGCCCTCGGGGTACTGGCCCACGGCGCGCTCGCCGTCGGTGGTCTTCACGTAGACGGTGCCGTCGTCGTCGACGCGGCCCCAATCGTGGCTCGTCACAGTGCACTCCGCTCGGTCCCTGGTGGTGGCGGTCCCATGCTAGTCGCGACCCGGGGGTGCACGCCGGGTCGCGCCCGGTGCCGATGAGACGAGCGCCTGCGCCGCTCGGTAGGCTGCCATGGTGTTGATCGCCGGCTTCCCCGCGGGTCCGTGGGGCACCAACTGCTACGTCGCCGCCACCGGCCCGGGCAGCGAGTGCGTCGTCATCGACCCCGGCAAGGACGCCGCCGAGGGCGTCGCGCAGGTCGTCCGCGAGCACCGGCTCAAGCCGGTCGCGGTGCTGGTCACCCACGGGCACGTCGACCACATGTGGTGCGTGGCCCCGGTCGCCGGCACCTACGACGCGACCGCGTGGATCCACCCGGCCGACCGCCACCTGCTGGCCGACCCGATGGCGGGCATGTCGCGCGAGACGACCCAGATGATGCTCGGCGGGAAGTACGAGTTCGCCGAGCCCGACGACGTCCAGGAGCTCGGGGACGGCCAGGAGCTCGAGCTCGCCGGCCTCCGCTTCGTCGTCGACCACGCGCCCGGTCACACCGAGGGCTCGGTGACCTTCCGCTCGCCCTACCAGCGCGAGGACGTCTCCGAGGTGATGTTCTCCGGCGACCTGCTCTTCGCGGGCTCGATCGGGCGCACCGACCTTCCCGGCGGCGACCATCCGACGATGCTGCGCAGCCTGGCCAGCAAGGTGCTGACCCTGCCCGACGACGTCGTGGTCCTGCCCGGCCACGGGGAGCAGACGTCGATCGGCCGCGAGCGTGCCACCAACCCCTACCTGCTCGACCTGATCTCCAGGGGCGACTCCGCCCCGACGACCCGAGGGCTCTGAACCGCATGAGTGCCAAGCCGACCCCGCTCAGCGGGTTCCCCGAGCTGCTCCCCGAGCAGCGCGCCGTCGAGCAGCAGGTGATCGACACCCTGCGCCGCTCCTTCGAGCTGCACGGCTTCGCCGGCATCGAGACCCGGGCGGTCGAGCCGATGGACCAGCTGCTACGCAAGGGGGAGACCTCCAAGGAGGTCTACGTCCTGCGCCGCCTCCAGGAGGCCGACGCCGGCACCGACTCCGGCATGGGGCTGCACTTCGACCTCACCGTGCCCTTCGCCCGCTACGTCCTGGAGAACGCCGGCAAGCTCGAGTTCCCCTTCCGCCGGTTCCAGATCCAGAAGGCCTGGCGGGGTGAGCGACCGCAGGAGGGCCGCTACCGCGAGTTCACCCAGGCCGACATCGACGTGGTGATGAAGGACGAGCTGCCCTTCCACTTCGACGTCGAGGTCGCGCGGGTGATGGCCGAGGCGCTGTCCGGGCTGCCGCTGCCGCCGCTGCGGCTGCGGGTCAACAACCGCAAGCTGATCGAGGGGTTCTACCGCGGCATCGGCGCAGCCGACCCCCAAGCCGTGATCACGATCATCGACAAGCTCGACAAGCTCCCCGAGGAGGAGGTCGCCGCGCTGCTCGGGCGCGAAGCCGGGCTCGGCGACGAGCAGGTCCAGCAGTGCCTCGCGCTGGCCCGGATCACCACCAGCGACACCTCGTTCGTCGAGCAGGTGCGTGCACTGCGCGTCGAGCACGAGCTGCTCGACACCGGCCTGGCCGAGCTCGCGGCCGTCATCGACGGCTGCGCCAGTGTGCGCAGCGAGCGCTTCGAGGTCGAGGCCAGCCTGAGCCTGGCCCGCGGCCTGGACTACTACACCGGCACGGTCTTCGAGATCTACATGGTGGGCTTCGAGTTCCTGAAGTCCGTCGGTGGGGGAGGGCGCTACGACGCGCTCGCCTCCGACGGGCGCAACACCTACCCGGGCGTCGGGATCTCCTTCGGCATCAGCCGCTCGCTGGTCCCGCTGATGAGCCGCGGCCTGCTGAGCTCGGACCGCAAGGTGCCCAGCGCCGTGCTGGTCGCGCTCACCGACGAGGAGAGCCGGCCGGCCAGCGACGCGGTCGCGACCGCGCTGCGCGCCCGCGGCATCCCGTGCGAGGTGGCGGCGAGCCCGCAGAAGTTCGGCAAGCAGATCCGGTACGCCGAGCGCCGGGGCATCCCCTTCGTGTGGTTCCCGGGCCACGCAGACGGCGCAGACGGCGCAGACGGCGCAGACGGCGCAGACGGCGCAGACGGCGCAGACGGCGCCGGGCACCAGGTCAAGGACATCCGATCGGGGGAGCAGGTGGCGGCCGACCCCGCCGCCTGGACCCCACCCGCCGAGGACCTGCGACCGCAGGTCACGATGAAGGAGCAACCGCAGTGATCCGCACCCACGACGCCGGCGACCTCACGCAGCCTGCGCACGTCGGCCAGACCGTCACCCTCGCGGGTTGGGTCGCCAACCGGCGCGATCACGGCGGTGTCGCCTTCATCGACCTGCGCGACGCCTCCGGCGTGGTGCAGGTCGTCATCCGCGACTCCGAGGTGGCGCACCCGTTGCGCAGCGAGTTCTGCCTGAAGGTGACCGGCGAGGTCGTCGAGCGCACCGAGGGCAACGTCAACCCCAACCTGCCCACCGGGCACTACGAGGTCGTCGCCAGCGAGGTCGAGGTGCTGAGCCCCTCCGCACCGCTGCCCTTCCCGATCAGCGACCACGTCGAGGTGGGCGAGGAGGTGCGTCTCAAGCACCGTTACCTCGACCTGCGGCGCTCCGGCCCGGCCGCGGCGATCCGCCTGCGGAGCAAGGTGAACAAGGCCGCGCGCGACGTCCTCGACCGCCACGGGTTCGTCGAGATCGAGACGCCCACGCTGACCCGGTCGACCCCCGAGGGCGCCCGCGACTTCGTCGTCCCGGCCCGCCTGCACCCGGGCAGCTGGTACGCCCTCCCGCAGAGCCCCCAGCTGTTCAAGCAGCTGTTGATGGTCGGCGGCATGGAGCGCTACTACCAGATCGCGCGGTGCTACCGCGACGAGGACTTCCGCGCCGACCGGCAGCCGGAGTTCACCCAGCTCGACATCGAGATGAGCTTCGTCGACCAGGACGACGT
>JAEZKN010000419.1 GCA_023415395.1 Actinomycetes bacterium | reverse complement strand
GCGGCGGCGTGGTCGGCATCGGGGCGACCGGCGCCACCGCCTCGACGCGCGGCTCGGGCTGCGGCTGCGGCTCGGCGTGCTGCTCTCCGGGCAGCGGGCCGGACAGGGGGTCCGACAGCGGGTCCGGACGGGAGCCGGACCCGAGCCCGTCGCGACGGGCGGCGTACTGGGCGAGGTCCTCGGGCTGGTAGAGCCGGTCGCTCGTGTCGTCGTGGTCCTGTCGCGAGCCGGCCGAGCTCCACGCTTCCTGCGACATCGGTGGTCCTTCCCCCGTCGATGGCCGGTCGATCCGGCGCACAGGCACTTCCTTTCCCGATTTCCCGGCGCTCACACCCCGATCGCGCCTCGATCGCGCCTCGATCGGAGTGCGCAGCCGCCGCTGCGCTCAGTCGACGTTGAGGTGCTTGGCCCGCGCCAGCGTGAACAGGCCGAAGCAGGCCAGGCCGAGCCCGATCGCGGCGAGCAGCACCGGACCGAAGGGCTGGTCGAGCACCTCGAAGAGCGCCTGGTCCAGGCCGCCGGACTTCTTCGCGTCGTGGGTGATCGCGGCGTAGGCGAACAACCCGCCGACGATCACGAACGCGACGCCACGGGCCACGAAGCCGATCCGGCCGAACCACAAGAACGCCTGGCCGGTGGAGCCGCTGCGGCCCTCCGCGTCGAGCTGCTCGGCGAACTTGTCGGTCCAGGCCTTGTAGATCTCGTAGAGGCCGTAGCCGATGATCACCAGCGCCACGACGCCGACGAGCAGCTGTCCGCCGGGCAGGTTCATCAGCTTCGCGGTCCAGGTCTCCTCGCCCTTGCCCGAGGAGCCGGACCCGGTGGCGACCTTGACGCCGCTGATGCCGATCGTCACGTAGATGACGGCCTTCACCGCCGCCAGGACCCGGTCCTTGAGCTCGTCCCCCGCGACGACCTCGACGACCTTCCAGAGGGCGAGGAGGAAGAGGCCGATCGACACGACCCACACCAGGCCGCCGCCCAGGGGCTGCTCGGCGAGCTGCTGCATCGCCCCGGAGCTCGACGGCTTGCCCTCCCGGTCGCCGAACGCGAGCTGGATCGCCAGCCAGGCGATCATCAGGTAGACGATGGCGAGCGCGACGTAGCCGACGCGCGCCAGGTGCTTCAGACGGTCGTCATCCGAGCTCACCGAGGGCAGACTCGATCGCGCGGTGGAACGTGGGGTAGGCATAGATCATCGACCTCAGGGTGGCGACGGGGACCGCCGCGTGGACCGCGACGGCGAGGAAGCCGAGGATCTCGCCGCCCGCAGGCCCCATGGCTGTCGCTCCGACCAGCACCCCGCGGTCGGCGTCCTCGACGACCTTGATCAGTCCGTGCCCACCCGCACCGTGGGTGAAACCGCGCGAGGAGCGCGCCAGGTCGGTCGTCCCGGTGCGCACGCGCAGGCCCGCGTCACGGGCCTGCTGCTCGGTCATCCCGACACCGCCGACCTCGGGATCGGTGAACGTCGTGTGCGGCACCGCGTGGTAGCGCGCCGGCTCGCCACCCTGCGCCAGCACGTCTCGCAGCGCGACCGCGGACTGGTACATCGAGACGTGGGTGAACGCCCCGTGCCCGGTGACGTCGCCGATCGCCCACAGCCGCTCCCCCGCCCGCAGCCACTCGTCGACCTCGAGCGTGCGCGCGGCGGGGTCCAGCCCGACCGTCTCCAGGCCCAGGTCGTCGAGGTTCGGCGTGCGTCCGGCGGCGACCAGGAGCTTGTCCGCGGTGAGCTCCTCGCCGGTGTCGAGGGCGAGGGTGAACGCGCCGTCGGCGTACGCCGCACGCTGGAGCTCGACCCCGGTGAGGACGCGGATGCCCTCCTGGACGAAGACCTGCTCGAGCAGCGCGGCGGCCTCGGGCTCGGCGGCGGGCAGCAGGCGGGGGCCGTGCTGGACGACGGTGACGCGGACGCCGAAGCGGGCGAAGACCTGCGCCAGCTCGCAGCCGATCGGGCCCCCACCGAGCACGACCAGCGAGCCCGGCAGCTCGGTGAGCCGCACGGCGTCGCGGTTGGTCCAGTACGGCGTCTCCCCCAGCCCCTCGCCGGGCGGGACCGCCGGCCGGGTGCCGGTGTTGAGCACGACGCCGCGACGGGCCGTCAGCGCGACGGTCCCCTCCGCGGTCTCGACCGCGACGGCACCGACCCCGGTCAGCCGGGCGATGCCGTGGTGCACCGTGGCGCCGGCGTCGACCAGGCGGTCGACCGCGATCGTGTCGTCCCAGTGGGTCGTGGCGTCCTCGTCGATCCGGCGCGCCACCACCGACCAGGCCGGCGTCATGGTGGCCTCGCCCGCGAGCCCGGGCGCGCGGTGCACCTCCGCCACCAGGTCGCTGCCGCGCACCATCATCTTGGTGGGGATGCAGCCGTAGTAGGGGCACTCGCCACCCACGAGGTGCCGGTCGACGGCCACCACCTCCAGGCCGGCCTTCGCGGCGCCGGAGGCCAGGGCCTCGCCGCCGGGTCCGAGTCCGATGACGACGAGGTCGACCTCGCGAGCGCTCATGCGCTCAGACTAGGCCCCTGGCGGAGGCGGTGAGTTTCATCGGCCGGCCGACAAAGCTCATGCCTGGACAATGAACCTTTGTCGTCCAGGTGTGAGTTTCATCGGCTGGCCGATGAAACTCACCCGACGCTCAGACCAGCGAGGACTTGTTGCGCAGGATCGCGCCGAGCACGCCGTTGACGAACTGCGGGGACTCGTCGGTGGAGAGGTCCTGCGCCAGGGAGGTCGCCTCCGCGACGGCGACCGCGTCCGGCACGTCGTCGGCGAAGAGCAGCTCCCACGTGCCCAGGCGCAGCACGTTGCGGTCGACGGCCGGCATGCGCGACAGCGTCCACCCCTCCGCGTACGACGCGATCACCTCGTCGATCCGCTCGCGCCGCTCCTCGACCCCGCGGACCAGGACGCCGGTGTAGTCGTTGGTCGGACCCTCGCCCTCGGCGACCGCGCGCTCGAGCGCCTCGACGGCCGACTCCCTGCGCAGCTCCGAGGCGTAGAGCAGGTCCAGTGCCCGCTTGCGGGCCTTGGTGCGAGCCGACATCAGCCCTTCACACGGCCCATGTAGGACGAGTCGCGGGTGTCGACCTTGACCTTCTCGCCCTGGTTGATGAACAGCGGCACCTGGATCTCGTGGCCGGTCTCCAGCGTGGCCGGCTTGGTGCGGCCGGTCGCCGAGTCGCCGGCGAGGCCGGGCTCGGTGAAGGTGATGGTGAGCTCGACCGAGGCCGGCATCTCGATGAAGAGCACGCGGCCCTCGTTGGTGGCCACGACGGCCTCCTGGTTCTCCAGGAGGAAGTTCGCGGCGTCGCCGACGATGTCGGGGCTGATCTCGAGCTGCTCGTAGGACGTGGTGTCCATGAAGACGTACGACGTGCCGTCGTTGTAGAGGTACTGCATGGTGCGACGGTCGACCGTGGCGGTCTCGACCTTGGTGCCGGCGTTGAAGGTCTTGTCGACGGTCTTGTTGGACTCGACGTTCTTCAGCTTGGTGCGCACGAAGGCCGGGCCCTTGCCGGGCTTGACGTGCTGGAACTCCACGACGGACCAGAGCTGACCGTCGATGTTGAGGACCATGCCGTTCTTGAGGTCGTTCGTCGTTGCCATGCGCGCGTGTCAGCCTTCGTACGTCGGGAGAAGTTGCAGAGGCGGCCCGGGGTCCGGGCGCCAACGTGCCACTCTATCGGCTGCGCGCTGCGAATCAGGAACCGGCGAGCTCCCAGACCACCTGGACGGTCACCGCGCCCGTCTCCTTGCCCGCGCGGATCGGCACCGCCTTGCTGGAGAGGTCCCGGATCGCAGCCCCCTGGGCGTACGCCGGGGTCGGCACCGGCTTGGCTCGCACCTCCTTCAGCGTCAGCACGTCGCCGAGCTCCTGGCCCGCCGCCGCGGCGTACTGCTCGGCCTTGGCGGTCGCCTCGGCCACGGCGGCGTCGCGGGCCTGCTCCATCACGGCCGCGTCGTCGCCGACCAGCAGGCGCAGGTCGCTCACCCGGACGTCGTCACCGCCGGACTCGACCGCCGCCCCGACCGCGGCACCGCCCTCCTTCAGGTCACGGACCAGGACGCTCGCGCGCTGGCCGACCCGGTAGCCGGTCAGCGTCGGCGGCCCGTAGGGGTGGTAGTCGTAGACCGGGCTCATCGACAGTCCCGTGGTCTGCACGTCCTTGCGGGAGACGCCCGCGTCCTCCAGCACGCCGAGCACCCGCTCCATCGTCGCGCTCGCGGCGTCGAGCGCCGAGTCGAGGTCCGGGCGGGTGAGGGTGACGCCGAGGTCGAACGAGAGCTGGTCGGGCACCGCGGTGGCCTCACCGGTGCCGGTCATCGTCAGTCGCGGCGACGTGCCGGCGGGCTCGTCCTGCTCCCCGGTCTCGGCGGCCTGCGCGGGAGACCCGCCACCGCCGCCACCGCCGAGCAGGTAGGCGACCACGAGGGCCAGGGCCACCAGGGCCGCCACCAGGACACTGCGCACGCTCATCGTCACGTTGCCGTTCATGACGGCTGGGACGGGCGCCCACCCCGATCGGTTCCTCCGACGTCGAGTCGCGGGCCGTGACCACTCGAGTCGGCAGCTCGAGGCGTGGCCCGCGGCACGAACCCCGGACTCAACCGGTCAGAAGTCCCGACTCAACGGCGGGCGAGGACCTCGAGGGCCATCCGGTAGCCGTCCACGCCGTGGCCGGCGATCACCTCGGCGGCGTGCGGCGTGACGACGGAGGTGTGCCGGAACTCCTCCGGGCGCTGGTGCGGGTCGGAGAGGTGCACCTCCACCAGCGGTGCGGTCAGCTGCGCGCAGGCGTCGAAGATCGCGTAGGAGTAGTGCGTCCACGCGGCGGCGTTGAGCACCACCGCGTGCCCGTCGTCGGCGGCGGCGTTGAGCCAGTCGAGCATCTCGCCCTCGTGGTTGGTCTGCCGCACCTCGACCTCGAGCCCGAGCGACCGGCCCCACTCCACGCACTGGTGCGCGAGCTCGGCGTGCGTCGTCGTGCCGTAGATCTCGGGCTGGCGGCGGCCCAGGCGGCCGAGGTTCGGGCCGTTGAGCACCAGGACCCGGGTCACTTCCTGCCGCCGATCGCGGCGTAGGCCTCGCGCAGGTCGGCAGCCGACGGACCGGCCAGCACGGTCGGCTCCGCGACGTCGGTCAGCACCACGAAGCGCAGCTGCGAGCCGCGGGCCTTCTTGTCGACCTTCATCGCGCGGTGGAGGTCCTCGAAGGACGCCTTCGCGTACGTCGTGGGCAGTCCGACCTTCGCGAACGCGTGGTGGTGCCGCTCGACGACCTCGGGGGCGAGCGTGCCCGCCCGGGCGGCGAGCTCGGCGACGTAGACGCAGCCGATCGCGACCGCCTCGCCGTGGCGGATCCGGTAGTTCTCGTTCCGCTCGATGGCGTGGGCCATGGTGTGGCCGTAGTTGAGGACCTCCCGGCCGGGGTGGCCGCCGGTGCCGCCGGTCTCCTTGAGGTCGGCGGTCACCACGTCGATCTTGACCCGGATCGCCCGCTCGACCAGCTCGCGCAGGACCGGCGAGTCCGCGGTGAGGCTGTCGACGTCGTGGTCGTCGACCAGGTCGAGGATCGTGGGGTCGGCGATGAACCCGCACTTCACGACCTCGCCGAGGCCCGCGACCAGCTCGGCCCGCGGGAGCGACCGCAGCGTGGAGAGGTCGCACAGCACGCCGGCCGGCTCGTGGAAGGATCCGACGAGGTTCTTGCCGCTGCGCGTGTTGATGCCGGTCTTGCCGCCCACGGCCGCGTCGACCATGCCGAGCAGCGTGGTCGGCACGTGCACGACGCGCACCCCGCGCAGCCAGGTCGCCGCCACGAAGCCGCCGAGGTCGGTCGTCGCGCCCCCGCCGAAGGTCACGACCGCATCGGAGCGCGTGAAGCCGGCGTCGCCCAGGGCCTCCCAGCAGGACGCGGCGACCGCGGCCTTCTTGGCGCGCTCGCCGTCGGGGATCGGCAGCACCATGACGTCGTACGCCGCCGCCAGCGAGTCGAGCACGGGGTTGACCAGCTCGGCGAGCGCGTCGGAGAAGACGACCGCGACGCGCTGGACCCCGACGCCGAGCATCTGGGGCAGCCGGTCGGCCAGGTCGTGGCCGACCACCACGTCGTAGGGGGACGCCCCGGCCACGTGGAGCACGGTGTCGCGCACCTTCCTCGCCATCAGGGGGCCTTCCTCGCCAGCGCCGTCACGATCTCCTCGGCGACATCCTCGGGGCTGCGTCCGTCGGTGTCCACGACCAGGGTCGCAACCGACTCGTAGACCGGCGCCCGCTCGTCGAGGAGCGCCTTGATCCGGCTGCGGACGTTGCCGAGCAGGAGCGGGCGGGTCGTGCCCAGGCCGACCCGCTTGACCGCGTCGGCGAGCCCCACGCGCAGGTAGACCACGTCGTGCCCGTCGAGGACCTCGCGGGTGCCGGGGTCGAGCACCGCTCCCCCGCCGAGCGCGAGGACGCCGTCGTGGGTCGCCACCGCCTCGGCGACCGCGGCGCGCTCGAGCGCGCGGAAGGCCGCCTCGCCCTCGTCGACGAAGATCTCCGAGATCGGCCGCCCGGCCGTCGCCTCGACGTCGTGGTCGGTGTCGCGCACCGAGGTCCCGAGCCGCTCGGCGAGCAGGCCCGCCACCGTGGTCTTGCCCGCACCCATGGGGCCGATGAGGACGATCATCGGTAGCGCAGGGTGTCCAGGTAGCTCTGGGCGTTGCGCCGGGTCTCGGTCACCGAGTCGCCGCCGAACTTCTCCAGCACCGCGTCGGCCAGCACCAGCGCGACCATCGCCTCGGCGACGATGCCGGCCGCGGGGACCGCGCAGACGTCGGAGCGCTGGTGGTGGGCGACCGCCTCCTCGCCGGTGGCGACGTCGACGGTGCGCAGCGCCCGGGGCACGGTGGCGATCGGCTTCATCGCGGCGCGGACCCGCAGCACCTCACCGGTGCTCATGCCGCCCTCGGTCCCGCCGGAGCGGCCGCTGACGCGGCGGATGCCGTCCTGCGTCGGGACGATCTCGTCGTGCGCCAGGGAGCCCGGCGTCGCGGCCAGCTCGAACCCGTCGCCGACCTCGACGCCCTTGATCGCCTGGATGCCCATGAGCGCGCCGGCCAGCCGGGCGTCGAGCCGGCGGTCCCAGTGCACGTGCGAGCCGAGGCCCGGCGGGAGGCCGTGCACGACCACCTCGACGACGCCCCCGAGGGTGTCGCCGTCCTTGTGGGCCTGGTCGATCCGCGCCACCATCTGCCGACTGGTCTCGGGGTCGAGGCAGCGGACGTCGTCGGCGTCGAGGCGCGCGACGTCGTCGGCCTGCGGCCACAGGCCGGCCGGGGCGCGGACGCCGCCGAGCTCGATGACGTGGGAGCCGATGCGGGCGTCGACGGCCTGCTCGAGGAAGTTCGAGGCGACGCGGCCGAGCGCGACGCGCGCAGCGGTCTCGCGCGCCGAGGCGCGCTCGAGGATCGGGCGGGCGTCGCCGAAGTCGTACTTCTGCATGCCGACCAGGTCGGCGTGGCCGGGGCGCGGCCGGGTCAGCGGTGCGTTGCGGGCGAGCGCCTCGAGCTCGACCGGGTCGACCGGGTCGGCCGACATGACCTTCTCCCACTTGGGCCACTCGGTGTTGCCGACCTCGATGGCGACCGGGCCGCCCTGGGTCTCCCCGTGGCGGACCCCACCGACGAAGGTGACCTCGTCCTGCTCGAACTTCATCCGCGCGCCGCGGCCGTAGCCGAGGCGCCGGCGCGCGAGCGAGTCGGCGATGTCGTCGGAGGTGACCCGGACGTGGGCGGGCAGCCCCTCCAGGATCGCTACCAGGGAGGGGCCGTGGGACTCACCCGCGGTCTGCCAGCGCAGCATGGGGGCAGTCTTTCACGACGGATCCGATGGAGATTCGCAGGTCACCCCGCGACGAGACGCGTCCACAGGGGATCGCCGACCACGACGCCCGCGAGCGCTCCGCCGAGCAGGAAC
>JAEZKN010000381.1 GCA_023415395.1 Actinomycetes bacterium | reverse complement strand
GCCGAGCTCGGCCCGGGCCGCGCCGCGCTTCTCCCACGACTTGGCCAGCCGCTTGCGCGCGTCGAGCACGAGCCTCTCGCGCATGACGCGCTTGGTCGCCCACACCTGGTCGCCGGGCACCTTGTCGACCGCGGCCCAGAAGGCGTCCACCTCGGCGGCGTCCTTGTCGGCGCCCTGGCCGGCGGCGAGGTCGAACATCTCGCGGGCCACCCAGGTCGGGGCGTGCACGCCGTTGGTGATCGACCCGATCGGCACCTCGGCCTCGTCGAAGGCCGGCCACAGGCCGCTGAACATGCCGCGGCTGACGTGGCCGTGCAGCTGCGAGACGCCGTTCGCCCGCTGCGCGAGCCGGAAGCCCATGACCGCCATGTTGAACACCGACGGGTCGCCGCCCTCGTAGTCCTCGGCGCCGAGGGCGAGGATCCGGTCGACGGGGACGCCGGGCACGGGGCCGGCGGTCTCGCTGAAGTACTGCTCGACCAGCGTGCGCGGGAAGCGGTCGATGCCGGCCGGGACCGGGGTGTGGGTGGTGAAGACGGTCGACGCGCGGCCGACCTCGAGCGCGGTCTCCAGGTCGAGCTTCGGGCCGCCCTCGGCCACGGTGAGCTCGCGGATCCGCTCGAGGCCGAGGAAGCCGGCGTGGCCCTCGTTGGTGTGGAACACCTCGGGCGCGGGGTGGCCGGTGATGCGGCAGTAGGCGCGGATCGCGCGGACGCCGCCGACACCGAGCAGCAGCTCCTGGCGCAGGCGGTGCTCGCTGTTGCCGCCGTAGAGCCGGTCGGTCACGTCGCGGTAGTGGTCGGGGTTGCCCTCGACGTCCGTGTCGAGCATCAGCAGCGGCACGCGGCCGACGCTGGCGACGAAGATGCGGGCGAGCAGGTCCGGACCGTCGGGCAGCGAGATGGCGACCATCGCCCGCTCGCCGTTCTCCTCGCGCAGCGGGGAGATCGGCAGCCCGTCGGGGTCGAGGACCGGGTAGGTCTCCTGCTGCCAGCCCTCGCGGGAGAGCGACTGCTTGAAGTAGCCGTGCCGGTAGAGCAGGCCGACGCCGATGATCGGCACGCCGAGGTCGCTGGCGGCCTTGAGGTGGTCACCGGCCAGGATGCCGAGCCCGCCGGAGTACTGCGGGAGCACCGCGGTGATGCCGAACTCGGGCGAGAAGTAGGCGATCGCGCGGGGCCCGGCGTCGCCGGCCGCGAGCCGCTTCTGGTACCAGCGGTCGCCGGTCAGGTACTGCTCGAGGTGCTCGCGGGCCGTGTGCAGGCGGGCGAGGAAGTCGGTGTCGCCGACCAGCTCCTGCAGGCGCTGCGGCGCGACCGCGCCCAGCAGCCGCACCGGGTCACGGCCGGTCTGCTGCCACAGCTGCGGGTCGACGTACTCGAAGACGTCCTGGGTCTCCGGGTGCCACGACCAGCGGAGGTTCCCCGCGAGGTCGCCGAGCGCGGCGAGCGCCGGGGGCAGGACGGGACGGACGGTGAATCGACGGATGGCACGCACGGTTCGGACGCTACAACGAGTCCCTTGGATCGATCAAAGTTTCGCGGTCGTGGTGGGCGGAGGCCTCGATACGCCCGCTCGTTCCTCGCGGGCTACTCGACCACCGACAAACCCTCGCGCCGGTCGAGTCACGCAGCCGCAGCCGACCCCTCGTCGGTCGAGTAGCGAGCGCCAGCGAGCGTATCGAGACCACCACGGCCCGCCCAGGGCCTCGATACGCCGCCGCTCGTCCCTCGCGGCGCCTACTCGACCACCGACAACCCCTCCCGCCGGTCGAGTCACGCAGCCGCAGCCGACCTCTCGTCGGTCGAGTAGCGAGCGCCAGCGAGCGTATCGAGACCACCACCCGGCGGACGGGCCGGTTTCCGGGTGACGTCGTCGGGTACGCGGTACCCGTCGGTGCCACCCCCTCGCTAGGTTGGAGAACATGGTCGGACGCATCCCCGTCATGAACGTCTCGCCGCTCGTCGACCTCGGGCGGCAGCCCGCCAAGGCGACGGTCCGCGAGCCGTTCCCGGTGCGCGCGTCGGTGTTCCGCGAGGGGCACGACCGGCTCGGCGCGGAGGTCGTGCTGACCGGTCCCGACGGCCGGCGGCGAGCGCCGGTGCGGATGAGCGAGGACCCCGAGGTCCCCGACCGCTACGAGGCCTGGGTGACCCCCGACACCGAGGGCCCGTGGACCTTCGAGGTCGTCGCCTGGTCGAGCCCGCTCGCCACCTGGTTCCACGACGGGCCGGTCAAGATCCGGGCCGGCGTGGACGTCGAGCTGATGTTCACCGAGGGCGCGCTCCTGCTGGAGCGGGTGCTCGGCTCCCTGGACCCCCGCGACCCGTCCTCGGCCGATGCCGCCGCGGTGCTGCAGGGCGCGATCGAGGCCGCGAAGGACACCACCCGGCCCGCCGAGGCCCGGCTGGCGGTGATGGAGGACCCGACCCTGGTCGCCGTCGTCGAGAGCCACCCGATCCGCGAGCTGCTCACCGTCGAGGGCCCCTACCCGGCGTACGCCGACCGGGAGCGCGCGCTCTTCAGCAGCTGGTACGAGTTCTTCCCGCGCTCGGAGGGCGCGACCCGGGACGCGACGACGGGGAAGGTCACCTCGGGCACGTTCCGCACCGCCGCGAAGCGGCTGGACGCCGTCGCCGCCATGGGCTTCGACGTGGTCTACCTGCCGCCGATCCACCCGATCGGCGAGGTCAACCGCAAGGGCCCCAACAACACCCTCGACCCCGGCCCGGACGACACCGGCTCCCCGTGGGCCATCGGGTCGCGGTACGGCGGCCACGACGCGATCCACCCCGACCTCGGCACCTTCGAGGACTTCGACGCGTTCGTGGCGCGCGCCCGCGACCTCGGGCTCGAGGTCGCGCTCGACCTGGCGCTGCAGGCCGCGCCCGACCACCCGTGGGTGAAGAGCCACCCGGAGTGGTTCACCACCCGTGCCGACGGCACCATCGCCTACGCGGAGAACCCGCCGAAGAAGTACCAGGACATCTACCCGGTCAACTTCGACAACGACCCGACGGGCATCGCGCAGGAGGTGCTGCGGATCGTCCGCCTCTGGATGTCCCACGGCGTGCGGATCTTCCGCGTCGACAACCCGCACACCAAGCCGCTGGCGTTCTGGGAGTGGCTGCTCAAGGAGGTGCGCGGCACCGACCCGGACGTGCTCTTCCTCTCCGAGGCGTTCACGCGCCCGGCGATGATGCACGGGCTGGGCGCGATCGGCTTCCACCAGAGCTACACCTACTTCACCTGGCGCAACGCCAAGTGGGAGCTCGAGGAGTACCTCCGCGAGGTGTCCTCGGAGTCCGACCACCTGATGCGGCCCAACTTCTTCGTCAACACCCCCGACATCCTCCACGCCTACCTGCAGTACGGCGGGCCGGCGGCGTTCAAGATCCGCGCGGCCATCGCCGCGACCGGGTCCCCGAGCTGGGGCGTCTACGCCGGCTACGAGCTCTACGAGCACGTCGCGGTCAAGCCGGGCAGCGAGGAGTACCTCGACTCCGAGAAGTACCAGATCCGCATCCGCGACTGGGACGGCGCGGCCCGCGAGGGGCGGACCCTGGCGCCCTACCTCACCCGGCTCAACGAGATCCGCCGCCAGCACCGCGCCCTCCAGCTCCTGCGCAACCTGGCGATCCACTGGAGCGACGACGAGAACATCCTGGTCTTCAGCAAGCGGGCGGGTGACGACACGGTCATCGTCGTCGTGAACGTCGACCCGCACGCGGCGCGCGAGACGACGGTCCACCTCGACATGGCGGCGCTGGGTCTGGGCGAGCACGACTCCTTCACCGTGCACGACGAGATCACCGGCGCCGACTGGACCTGGTCGGCCCACAACTACGTCCGCCTCGACCCCTTTCACGAGCCTGCCCACATCCTCAGCGTGAGGAGGACCCGGTGACGTCCGAGCCCGTCGCCCGGCCGGCCCAGCCGGTCGCGCAGAGCACCGTGCTCAACCAGAACACCCCGGAGTGGTTCAAGACCGCGGTGTTCTACGAGGTGCTGGTCCGCGCCTTCCGCGACTCCAACGCCGACGGCACCGGGGACTTCCGCGGCCTGGTGGAGAAGCTGGACTACCTGGAGTGGCTGGGCGTCGACTGCCTGTGGATCCCGCCGTTCTTCCCGAGCCCGCTGCGCGACGACGGCTACGACGTCGCCGACTACACCTCGGTGCACCCCGACATCGGGACCATCGACGACTTCCGCTACTTCCTCGGCGAGGCGCACAAGCGCGGCATCCGCGTGATCATCGACTTCGTCATGAACCACACGAGCGACCAGCACGAGTGGTTCCAGCAGTCGCGGTCGGACCCGGACGGCCCGTACGGCGACTTCTACGTCTGGTCCGACACCGACGAGCTCTACGAGGAAGCCCGGATCATCTTCGTCGACACCGAGCCGTCGAACTGGACGTGGGACCCCGTGCGCCAGCAGTACTTCTGGCACCGCTTCTTCTCGCACCAGCCCGACCTCAACTTCGACAACCCGAAGGTCCACGACGCGATCCTGGACGCGATCCGCTTCTGGCTCGACATGGGCATGGACGGCTTCCGTCTCGACGCGGTGCCCTACCTCTACGAGCGGCCCGGGACCAACGGCGAGAACCTGCCCGAGACCCACGAGATGCTCAAGAAGGTCCGCAAGATCGTCGACGACGAGTACCCCGGTCGGGTGCTGCTGTGCGAGGCGAACCAGTGGCCGCAGGACGTCGTCGAGTACTTCGGCGACTTCGAGGTCGGCGGCGACGAGTGCCACATGGCCTTCCACTTCCCGGTGATGCCGCGCATCTTCATGGCGGTCCGGCGCGAGTCGCGCTTCCCGATCTCGGAGATCCTCGAGCAGACCCCGCCGATCCCGGACCGCTGCCAGTGGGGCATCTTCCTGCGCAACCACGACGAGCTGACCCTCGAGATGGTCACCGACGAGGACCGCGACTACATGTGGGGCGAGTACGCCAAGGACCCCCGCATGAAGGCCAACATCGGCATCCGCCGCCGGTTGGCTCCCCTGCTGGACAACGACACCAACCAGATCGAGCTGTTCAACGCGCTGCTGCTCTCGCTGCCGGGGTCGCCGGTCCTCTACTACGGCGACGAGATCGGCATGGGCGACAACATCTGGCTCGGTGACCGCGACGGGGTGCGGACGCCGATGCAGTGGACGGCCGACCGCAACGCCGGCTTCTCCTCGGCGACGCCGGGCAAGCTGGACCGCCCGGTGATCCAGGACCCGGTCTTCGGGTACCAGGCGGTCAACGTGGAGGCCCAGCTGGAGAACCAGTCCTCGCTGCTGCACTGGACGCGGCGGATGCTGCAGGCGCGCCGCAACCACCCGACCTTCGGGCTCGGGACCTTCCACGACCTCGGCGGCTCCAACCCCTCGGTGCTCTCCTACGTGCGGGAGTACGTCGACGACACCGGTCGCGAGGACATCATCTTGTGCGTCAACAACCTGTCCCGCTTCCCGCAGCCGGTCGAGCTCGACCTGCGCCGCTTCGAGGGCCGTCGGCCCGTCGAGGTGCTGGGCGGGGTGCCGTTCCCGGAGATCGGGGAGCTGCCGTACCTGCTGACCCTGGCCGGCTACGGCTTCTACTGGTTCCGCCTGACCGCCGCCGAGCCGACCGAGGAAGGGCTGCTGCTGTGACTGCCTCCGATTTCCGGCCAGAACCCGAGGTCCTCGCGCGCTACCTCGAGCGCACCCGGTGGTTCGGCGGCAAGGGCCGCCCGTTCGAGGTCCGGTCGGTGCGCCGCGTCGGGCAGCTGTCCGGCGAGGACGAGAAGGACCCGCGCGTGTTCATCGACCTCGTCGAGGTGATCTACACCGACGAGCCGGGCGGTCGCGAGGTCTACCAGGTGCCGATGTCGTTCTACACCGACCCCGAGCCGCGGCTGGACCACGCGTTCATCGGCTGGTGGGAGGAGCCGGAGCACGGCTGGGTGCACGCGTACGACGCGCTGCACGACCGCGAGGCCATGCGGTGCTGGCTCACGGCGTTCGACCGGGCCGCGCAGGAGGCCGGCGGCAACCTCAACGAGCCGAGCGGGCTGCGCTTCCACCGCATCGGCGAGCACCGGCTCGATCTCGAGACCCACTCCACGCTGTTCTCCGGTGAGCAGTCGAACTCCTCGGTCGCCTTCGGCGAGGACGCGCTGATGAAGGTCTTCCGCAAGATCAGCTTCGGCGTGAACCCCGACATCAGCGTCCACGACGTGCTGACCCGCACCGGCTCCACCCACATCGCCAAGCTCTACGGCTGGCTGGACTGGGTCGACGGCGACCCCGACAGCGACGCCGAGCGCCGCTCGGGCACGACCGTGCAGCTGGCCATGCTGCAGGAGTTCCTGCGCACCGCGAGCGACGGCTGGGACCTGGCGCTGGCCAGCGTCCGCAACCTCTACGCCGAGGCCGACCTGCACGCCCACGAGGCGGGCGGCGACTTCGCCGGCGAGGCCGAACGCCTCGGCGTCGCCCTGCGCGAGGTGCACGACGTGCTCGCCGAGCACTTCCCCGTCGAGCGGCTGGACCGCGACGCCGTGCGCGGGCTGGCCGACGCGATGGACGCGCGCCTCGACGAGGCCCTCCCGATCGTGCCCGGCCTGTCCGAGCACGCCGACCGGCTGCGCGCGGCGTACTCCCGCCTGCGCGAGCTCGACGGCGTCGCCGTGCAGCAGATCCACGGCGACCTGCACCTCGGCCAGACCCTGCGCACCAGCCTGGGCTGGAAGATCGTCGACTTCGAGGGCGAGCCCGCCAAGACGCTGGCCGAGCGGCTCCGACCCGACTCGCCCTGGCGCGACGTCGCCGGGATGCTGCGCTCCTTCGACTACGTGCCGCACGTGGTCGAGCGGCAGTTCGCCGAGGACCACCCCGAGGGCGTGGAGCAGCGTGCCTACCGGGCCGGCGAGTGGTCGCACCGCAACCGCAACCACTTCCTCGCGGCGTACGCCGGCAACGAGGTCGACGACGCGCAGCGCGTGCTGCTCGACGCCTACGAGGCCGACAAGGCCGTGTACGAGACCGTCTACGAGACCCGCAACCGCCCGGCCTGGGTGACGATCCCCCTCCAGGCCGTGGCCCGGATCGGAGCCTGATGAAGACCGCCCCCGAGGTGCTGTCCGTCCCCGCCGACGAGCTCAGCCAGGTCGCCCACGGCGAGCACGGCAACCCGCACGGCGTGCTGGGTCCGCACCCCCACGACGGAGGGGTGACCGTCCGCGTGCTCAAGCCGCTCGCGGCCCGGGTCGCCGTGCGGTGGGGTGCCGGCGACACGGCCGGCGAGGTCGAGCTGGCCCACGAGCACGAGGGCATCTGGGTCGGCGTGATCCCGCTGCCGGACGTCCCGGACTACCGCGTCGCGGTCAGCTACGGACCCGACGAGCACGTCGTCGACGACCCCTACCGCTTCCTGCCCACCCTCGGCGAGATGGACCTGCACCTGGTCAACGAGGGGCGCCACGAGCAGCTGTGGGAGGTGCTCGGCGCTCGGGTGCACCACTACCCCGGCGCGCTCGAGCCGGTGACGGGCACGTCGTTCGCGGTCTGGGCGCCGAACGCCCGCGCGATCCGCGTGAAGGGCGACTTCAACAGCTGGGACGGCCGCGAGCACCCGATGCGCCAGCTCGGCACCTCGGGCATCTGGGAGCTCTTCGTCCCCGGCGTGGGCAGCGGGGCGGCGTACAAGTACGTCATCCTGGGCCCTGACGGGCAGTGGCGGGAGAAGGCCGACCCGATGGCGTTCTGGTCCGAGAAGCCTGCCGACACCGCGTCACGGGTCTTCGAGACCTCCTACACGTGGGGCGACGACGACTGGATGACCGCGCGCCGGTCCAAGCAGCCGGTCGCGGAGCCGATGAGCATCTACGAGATGCACCTCGGCTCGTGGAAGAAGCACCCCGACGGCCGCTACTGGTCGTGGCAGGAGCTGGCCGACGAGCTGCCGGCGTACCTCTCCGACCTCGGCTACACCCACGTCGAGCTGATGCCGGTGATGCAGCACCCCTTCGGCGGCTCGTGGGGCTACCACGTGACGTCGTACTTCGCCCCGGACTCCCGCTTCGGCGACCCCGACGGCTTCCGGCTCCTGGTCGACCGCCTGCACCAGGCGGGGGTCGGCGTGATCCTGGACTGGGTGCCCGGGCACTTCGCCACCGACGAGTGGGCGCTGGCGCGCTTCGACGGCACGCCGCTCTACGAGGACCCCAACCCCCAGCGCGGCTGGCACAAGGAGTGGGGCTCGCACATCTTCAACTTCGGCCGGCGCGAGGTGCGCAACTTCCTCTACGCCAACGCGCTCTACTGGCTCGAGGAGTTCCACGCCGACGGCCTGCGGGTCGACGGTGTCGCCTCGATGCTCTACCTCGACTACGCGCGCGAGGAGGGCGAGTGGACGCCGAACGTCCACGGCGGCCACGAGAACCTCGAGGCCGTGCAGTTCCTCCAGGAGATGAACGCGACCGTCTACAAGCGGGTCCCCGGCATCACGACGATCGCCGAGGAGTCGACCTCGTGGCCCGGCGTGACCCGGCCCACCTCCGCCGACGGGCTGGGCTTCGGGTTCAAGTGGAACATGGGCTGGATGCACGACACGCTCGACTACCTGGCCCACGAGCCGGTGCACCGGGCCTACCACCACGGCGAGATGACGTTCTCGCTCGTCTACGCCTTCTCCGAGAACTACGTGCTGCCGCTGAGCCACGACGAGGTCGTGCACGGGAAGGGCTCGCTGCTGCGCAAGATGCCAGGCGACCGCTGGCAGCAGCTGGCCAACCTGCGTGCCTACCTCGCCTACATGTGGGCGCACCCGGGCAAGCAGCTGACCTTCATGGGCATCGAGCTCGGCCAGGAGTCGGAGTGGGCGGAGTCCCGCGAGCTCGACTGGTGGCTGCTGGACCACCCCGAGCACCGCGGCGTGCAGTCGCTGGTGCGCGACCTCAACCGGGCCTACGTCGAGTCCCCGGCGCTGTGGGCCCAGGACCACGAGCCCGCGGGCTTCTCGTGGATCGACGCCAACGACGCCGGCCGCAACCTCTTCTCGTTCGTGCGCCGGGCGCCGTCGGGCGAGGACGTCGTGTGCGTGGCGAACTTCGCTGCGGTCCCCCACGACGACTACCGGCTCGGGCTCCCCGCGGAGGGCGAGTGGGACGAGATCCTCAACACCGACGCCGAGTCCTACACCGGCTCCGGCGTGGGCAACTTCGGGTCGGTCACGGCGGTCGCCGGCGAGTGGTCGGGCCAGCCGGCGCACGCCACGATCGTCGTACCGCCACTGGCGACGGTGTGGTTTCGCCGGCGTCGCTAGAGTGCTGACCGTGACCGAGCCGACCACCACCGTGACCACCGTCGCGGAGGGGATCGCCCGGATCTCGTGGCCCAGCGACGAGGGCATCGACGTCGTCCGTCAGAACGTCGTCGCGGCGCTCGCCGACCACGCCCGGGTCGAGGCCCTCATCGACCCCGCCGACGAGGGTGCCCAGCGCACCGCGACCTGGTCCGGGCTGCGCCGCGAGGGTGTCATGCGCGGCGTGACCGTCGACGGCGAGCCCGTCGACCGCATCGTCTACGCCCGGCTGGCCACCGACACCCCTCTGCACGAGCCCGAGGGCTTCCGGGCGCTGCTCAACTCCTTCCTGCCGCGCAAGCGCGCGATCAGCCAGATGCTGGTGCGCTCCACCGACGAGCGGGTGCTGCTGTGCCAGCTCACCTACAAGCAGGACTGGGACCTGCCCGGCGGCGTGGTCGAGGTCAGCGAGTCCCCGCAGCTCGCGGTCGCCCGCGAGGTCGAGGAGGAGCTCGGTCTCACCCTCACCGCCGGCCGGCTGCTGCTCACCGACTGGCTCCCGCCGTGGAGCGGCTGGGACGACGCGCTGTGCCTGGTCTTCGACGGCGGCACGCACGAGGAGGCGATCCTCGAGCAGGTCGTCCGCCAGACCCGCGAGATCCGCTCGGTCGAGTTCTGCACGCGCGAGCAGATCGAGGAGCGCTGCGCCGACTTCACCGCCCGCCGGATCGCCGCCGCCGTCGCCGCGCTCGCCACCGAGGGTGGGTCCTACACCGAGTCCGGCCGGGGCTGACGGTCTGGCGTCAGGTCCGGAGAGTTTCATCGGCCGGCCGATGAAACTCCTGCTGGGACGATGAACCTTTGTCGTCCGGGCGTGAGTTCTGTCGGCCGGCCGATGAAACTCCCCGCGGCCGCATGGCCACCAGCACGCCGAGGATCAGCACCAGCCCGCCGGTGAGCTCGGCGCCGTTCGGGCGCTGGTCGAGCAGCACCCACGCGGAGGCCATCGCGACGACCGGGGCGAGCAGGACCCACGGCACCACGGACGACGAGGGGTTGCGGGCGAGGAGCGTGTTGAAGACGCCGTACCCGACCAAGGAGGCGAGGCCCGCGGTGTAGAGCGTCGAGACGCCCGCCTGCCAGGAGAACGACGCCAGCGCCTCGCCCACGGCCGCCGGGCCGTCGAGCAGCAGCGACAGCGCGAGGAGCGGCAGCGGGACGACCACCGCGGACCAGACGGTCAGCGACAGCCCGCCCCGGACGCCCGAGGAGCGGCTGATGACGTTGCCGATCCCCCACGACAGGGCGCCGAGCAGGCACAGGGCCAGCGCGACCGCGGTGACGTGGCCACCGCGACCGACGGCCACGACGGCCAGCCCGACCGACCCGAGGAGCACGCCGGCCGCCTGCGTCGGCGTCGGCAGCTCACGCAGCACCCCGGCGGCGATGAGCACGGTGAAGATGACCTGCGCCTGGAGGACCAGCGCGGCCAGGCCCGGAGGCATCCCGGCGTCCATCGAGACGTAGAGGAAGCCGAACTGCCCCAGCGACATGAAGACACCGACGGCCGCGAGCACCCGCCACGGGGCGTCGGGACGGCGCACGAGCAGCACCGCCGGGAACACCACGACCGCGAAGCGGATCGCCACGAAGAGCAGTGGCGGCACGTCGGCCATGCCCCAGTCGATGACCACGAAGTTGAAGCCCCAGATCGAGGCCACGAGGGCGGCGAGGAGCGAGTCGCGACGGTTCACGGCACCAGTGTCCTGGGCGCGGACCGTGAAGCACCAGCGAATGAACCTACATGGTTCGATGTAGCATCCCTGCATGATCGACCTGGCCGCCCTCGCCAGCCTCCGCGCCGTCGACACCCACGGCTCGGTCGTCGCCGCCGCCGACGCGCTGGGCTTCACCCCGAGCGCGGTGTCCCAGCAGGTCAAGCGGCTGGAGCGGCAGACCGGGGTCCCGCTGCTCGAGCGCGTGGGCCGCGGCGTCATCCTCACCGACCACGGGCGGCACCTCGTCGACGCCGGCGGCCGACTCCTGGCCGACCTCGAGGAGGTCGAGGCGACGCTGCACCAGCGGGCCGAGACCGTGTCGGGCCACCTGCGGCTGACCGCGTTCTCGACCGCGATGCGGGGCCTGGTCGCCCCGGTCGTGCGCGACCTGCGCGCTGCCCACCCCGACCTGGCGGTCTCCCTCACCGAGCGCGAGCCCTGGGACACGGTCGAGCTGGTCGCGACCGGTCAGAGCGACCTCGGCGTCGTGCACCGCTGGGGCGACGTCCCCATCACCATCCCGGACCATCTCGCCGCGACGGTCGTCGCCCGCGACGTCGCCGACGTCATCGTCCACGCGGACCATCACCTGGCGGCGCGGAGTCAGGTCACCCCGCGCGACCTCGTCGACGAGTGCTGGATCGCCACGCCCGAGGGCACCATCTGCCGCCAGTGGCTGACCCGGATGTACGCCGGCACGGGCCGGCTCCCCCGCATCGCCCACACCGCGATGGAGTTCGACTCCCACCTGGCGCTCGTGCGCGCCGACCTCGGCATCGCCCTGGTCCCCCGGCTCGGCCGGCCGCCGCTCGGCGCCGACCTGGTCGCCGTACCCGCCCAGGACCCGGTGCCCACCCGCGACGTGATCGCAGTCCACCGCCGCAGCATGGCCGCCTCACCCACCGTGCGGGCGGTGCTGGCGGCGCTGTCGGGGTGAACCGCTGGGATAGTCCCTCACGAAGTGGCTGCCGTGGACGGCGTGTCGCCGACCACTTCGTGAGGGACTATCCCGACGTCAGGATCGGGCCACCACGGCAGCACCACGGCAGCACGAGGCGCTCAGAACAGCGCGGAGGCCAGGTTCTGCCGGCCCCGCAGCACGCGGGGGTCGTCGTTGCCGACGGCACCGAACAGGCCGAGCAGGTGCTCGCGGGCCCGGTCGCGGTCGTCGCCGGAGGTACGCCGGACGAGGTCGACGAGCCGGTTGAAGGCGTCCTCCACGTGGCCGCCGAGCATGTCGAGGTCGGCGACCATCGTCTGCGCGTCGACGTCGTCCGGGTTGGCCGCGGCAGCGGCACGCGCCTGGTTGAGGTCAACGCCCTGGGTGCGCTGGAGGACCTTCGCCATGGCCAGGCCGGCGGCGGCCTCGACGTCGGCGGGGTTGGCGTCGACGAGCTTCTGGTACTCCGCCACCGCCCGGTCGATGTCGCCCTCGCCGAGCGCGTCCTGCGCCGCGGCGTACCGCGGGTCGACCTGCTCCTCGCCGTCCGCGCCGGGCGCGGCGTGCCGCGGCTGGTGGCGGCCGGTGATGCCGTTGGCGGTGAGCTGCTGGAGGACCTGGGTCAGGTTCGTGCGCAGCTGGTCGATCGGCAAGACATCCTGGAAGAGCGGCGCGGGCCGGCCGTCGATCACCGCGACGACCAGCGGGATGGAGGGGATCTGCATGGCCTGCGCGATCTGCGGCACGGCGTCGATGTCGACCAGGCCCGCGAGGAAGCGACCCTCGAACTCGGTCGCCAGCGTCTCGATGTCACGCGCCAGCGCGACACTCTCGGGCATCCGGGTCGGCGAGTAGAACACCAGCAGCACCGGCGCCGTCATCGACGCCTCGAGCGTGGACTGGAAGCTCTGCTCGTCCAGGTTCACGGAGTACGACGAGCCGCCCGGCGCGCCTCCTGCCGGCGCGGCCCCGGGAGCGGCCCCGGGAGCGGCACCGCCCAGACCGGAGAGGTCGACGGCACCGGGTCGGGAGAACGGCTGCTGGGTCATGGCGCAATTCTAGGGATCACCTGCCGACCGGCGGCCCCGCACCCTAGGCCAGCCTGCCGAACGCGCTGCGGTGGAAGACGAGCGGCGCGCTCGGACTGGCCTGGTCGACGTGCTCGACGGCGTGCAGCTCGAGGAGGACCAGGACGTGGTCGCCGGCGTCCACCTCGCGGTGGACCGTGCAGTCGAAGCGGGCCAGGCCCTCGTCGAGGGTGACGGCGCCCTGCTCGGTGACGGTGACGGCGACCCCGTCGAAGCGGTGGTCGACCGGCCCGGCGAGCTGGCGGCACAGGCGGTCGTGGTGGTCGGCCAGCACGGTCACCCCCAGGTGCGGGGCACGGCGCAGGTCGGGCCAGGTCTTCGAGGTGACCGCCAGGTTCACCGACACCAGCGGCGGGTCGAGGCTCACGGTCGTGAACGAGCTCGCCGCGAGCCCGACCACGGCACCGTCGACCTCGGCCGCCACCGCGACCACACCGGTCGGGAAGAAGCCGAACGCCTGCCGCAGCAGGTCCGGGTCGAGGTCCTGGTTGGTGGTCCACTGCGTCATGGTCACGAGACCCTGCCTTTCACGAAGGTGTGGACGACGGGCGCGGTGGCGGCCAGCCACGAGGCGTACGCCGAGGGATCGTCGTGCTGGGAGTCCACGACGTAGAGCGCGCGGCCGGGCACGGTGGCGCCGATCTCGGTCAGCACCGGGCGCAGGGTGAGCTCGGGGGCGAGCGCGTGGGCCGGGCTGCCGCCGAGCATCAGCGGGACGGCGAGGCCGGAGAGGCCGGTCCCGCCCGCGAACCGGTCGAGGAAGAGCTTGAGCAGGCCGGTGTAGGCGCCCTTGTAGGTCGGGCTCGCGACCACGACCAGGTCGGCCGCGCCCACCTGCTCGACCAGGGCGGCCACGCTCGGGTCGGACCAGTCCAGCAGCGCGGGGCCCAGCGTCGCCAGGTCGACGACCAGGTCCGGCTCGCCGGACAGCTCGCGGGCGACGTGCAGCGCCGCGGCGAGCGTCCGGCTGGCCGGCTTCGGGTTCCCGACGACGACGGCGACGCCGCTCACGCCGGCACCCCCATCGGGACCACCACCGGGACCACCACGTCGGGCACGTCGGGGCCCAGCCGCAGCGACTCCAGGAACAGCACGATGGTCGCGGCGACCGAGCGGTGCGACGCGTCGTTGAGCACGTCGTGCCGCCCGCCCTGCACCAGCCGGACCCGCGCATCCTCGGCGCCGGCGTACGGCGCGGTCGCGGCCTCCGCGGGCGTGATCGGGTCCGCCGAGCCGTGCAGCACGAGCACCGGCTTGTCCGGTGCCCGGAGCTCGAGCGAGGCCCAGGGCAGCGGCGCGCCGAGGCCACCGCGACCGAAGCCGTCGTCCTCGGAGATCACCCGCCGGTGCACCGGACAGGCGGTCCGGGCCTCGACCTCCTCCTCCCACGACCCCACGGCCGTCGACCCCGGCAGGGCCAGGCCCGCGATCACGGCCGCGTCCACCGGCAGGTCGGCGACGAGCGTGGCGGCGAGGGTCGCGCCGCTGTCGGCCCCGACCAGCACCTTGGGCGCCGGGAGCGACTCGTCGGCCAGCACCTTCTCCACCTGCTCGCGCGCACCCTCGAGGTCGTCGAGGTCGATCGGCACCAGCCGGACCCGGTAGGCGTCGGCGGCCAGCCGCCGACCGAAGCGCTGGTAGGACGCCGCGGTCTCGCCGCGTCCGGGCAGCACGACCAGCGTGCCGCGCGGGGTGCCGCCCGCCGGCTCGTCCCAGGAGGTCACCGTCATCTTCTCGCTCCTTCTCAACGCGCCCAGGCGGACGTGAACCAGTGCACGGCCCCGGTGTCGGGGTCGTAGGACCGGCGCGGGAGGGTCCCGATGTCCGCGCCGTAGACATGGATGCCGACGACCGGTCGGTCGCCGCCACAGCGGACCTGGTGGACGTCGTCGTCGGTGGCGCAGCAGACGGTCACCTCGCCGGCGCCCCACTCGTCGGTGCCCTCGAGGACGAGAGGCACACCCGGCTCGGTCGGCTTCTCGAAGCGGGTCTCGACCTCGACGCCGCTGTGGATGCCGACCACGCCCCAGGTCTCGTGGCCGTGCACGGGCGTGCCCTGACCGACGTCCCACACCGCGCTGGCGATCGAGAACGAGCCGTCGGCGGCGACGTGCAGCGGGTACATCACGTAGCGCTCGGGGTCGGGTCGCACCTTGTCCGGCGGCAGCTCCAGGCCGCCGGCCAGCACGGCGGCGAGCTCGTCGCGGACCGCCGCGGTCAGCGCCCGCTCGTCGAGCCCCCGGGCGATCAACCCCTCGACGGTGCGGACGAAGGCGGCGAGCTCGGGGACGTCGGTCTCCACGGGCACGATCTGCTGGCTCATGCGGTCTCCTTGCTCAGGGTGGGCGCGGCGTACGCCGCGATGCGGTCGCGCAGGCCGGGGACGGCGAC
>JAEZKN010000339.1 GCA_023415395.1 Actinomycetes bacterium | reverse complement strand
CCGCAAGCCCGAGGAGCGCGCCGCGGTCCTGCGCCGGGCCGGCGAGCTCTTCGAGCAGCACGCCGAGGAGATCCAGGGCTGGCTGGTCCGGGAGGCCGGCAGCATCCCGCCGAAGGCCGGGCTGGAGACCCACATCGCGGCGGCGGAGTGCTTCGAGGCGTCGGCGCTGCCGACCCACCCCGCCGGCGAGGTCCTCGCCAGCAACGAGGAGCGCTGGTCGTTCGCCCGCCGCCGTCCGGTCGGCGTCGTCAGCGTGATCGCCCCGTTCAACTTCCCGCTCATCCTCAGCATCCGCGCGGTCGCCCCGGCCCTCGCGCTCGGCAACGCCGTCCTCCTCAAGCCCGACCCGCGCACGGCGGTGTGCGGCGGCGTCGCGCTGGTGCGCGTCTTCCAGGAGGCCGGCTTGCCCGACGGGCTGCTCGCGCTCCTGCCCGGCGGCGGCGACATCGGCGCCGCGGTGGTCGAGGCGCCCGAGGTCGAGGTCATCGCGTTCACCGGCTCCACCGCCGCCGGCCGCAAGGTCGGCGAGACCGCCTCGCGCCTCCTCAAGCGCGCGCACCTCGAGCTCGGCGGCAACAACGCCCTCGTCGTGCTGCCCGGCACCGACGTCGCGAAGGCCGCCAGTGCCGGTGCGTTCGGCTCGTTCATGCACCAGGGCCAGATCTGCATGACCGCGGGGCGCCACGTCGTGCACGAGTCGCTCTACGACGAGTACGTCGCCGCGCTCGCCGAGAAGGCCCAGCACCTCCCGGTCGGCGACCCGAGGACCGGCACGGTCGCGCTCGGCCCGATCATCGACGAGAAGCAGCTCAAGCGGATCGACGCCATCGTCCAGGACGCCGTCCAGCACGGGGCCCGCCTGCTCGCGGGCGGCACCAACGACGGGCCGTTCTACCAGCCGACGGTGCTCGCGGACGTCGCGCTGGACAACCCGGCGTGGACCGAGGAGATCTTCGGACCGGTCGCGCCGGTCGTGAGGTTCTCCACCCTCGACGAGGCGGTCGAGCTCGTCGACGGCACCGACTACGCGCTCTCGGTCGGCATCCTCGGCGACGTCGGCCAGGCCATGCAGCTCGCCGACCGGGTCACCTCCGGCAAGGTGCACATCAACGAGCAGACCGTCTCCGACGAGGCGCACGCACCGTTCGGCGGGTTCAAGTCCTCCGGCAACGGCTCCCGCGTCGGCGGTGCCCAGGCCAACCTCGAGTCCTTCACCGAGGTGCAGTGGCTGACGATGCGCCCCGAGGTCGCGCCGTACCCGTTCTAGTCGCGCGTCACGAGTCGAGCCACTCCCGGACGGACTCGTTGTGCTGGCCGAGCGTCGGGGGAGCGACGTGGCTGGACCGCCCGCCGGAGTAGGGGTTGTCGTCGAAGCGGATCGGCGACCCGGGCAGCTGCAGCGAGCCCTGGGTGGCGTGCTCGACGTCGAGCAGCAGGCCCTGGGACAAGGTCTGGTCCCAGGTGTAGACGTCGTCCATCGAGCGCACCTTGCCCGCGGGCACGCCCGCCTCGGCGAGCAGCGCGAGCCAGTGCTCGGCCGGCTTGTCGGCGAAGAGCTCCTCCATCCGCGCGGTGAGTGCGGGACGATGGGCGACCCGCAGCGCGTTGGTGGCGAAGGACTCCTCGGCCGGGTCCCACCCGAAGGCGGCGCACAGGGCGCGCCAGAGGTTCTCCGAGCCGCAGGCGATCTGGATCGGCGCGGAAGAGGTGGCGAACATGCCGTAGGGCGAGATCGACGGGTGGTGGTCGCCGGCCAGGCCGGGCACCTCGCCCGCGACGGTCCACCGGGTGCCCTGGTAGGCGTGGACGCCGACCATGCCGGCCAGCAGCGACGTGCGGACCACCCGGCCGCGCCCGGTCGTCGTGCGCTCGTGCAGGGCGGCGAGCACGCCGTAGGCGCCGTACATCCCCGCCACCAGGTCGGCGATCGGAACGCCCACCTTGGTCGGCTGATCGGTGCCGGTGATGGACATCAGGCCGCCCTCACCCTGGGCGATCTGGTCGTAGCCCGACCGCGTCGCCTCGGGGCCGTCGTGGCCGAAGCCGGTGATCGAGAGCACCACCAGGCCGGGGTTGAGCTCGTGCAGCCGCTCGACCGAGAAGCCGAGGCGGTCCAGCACGCCGGTGCGGAAGTTCTCCATCAGCACGTCGGCCCGCTCGACCAGCCGCGCCAGCACGGCCTTGTCGTCCTCGGACTTCAGGTCGAGGACCAGCGACTCCTTGTTGCGGTTGGCCGACATGAAGTACGTCGACTCGCGGTCCTCGCCCTCGCCCAGGAACGGCGGTCCCCAGCCGCGGCTGTCGTCGCCGGCCGGTGACTCGATCTTGATCACCCGGGCCCCCATGTCGCCGAGCATCATCGCGGCGTGCGGGCCGGCGAGCGCGCGGGTCAGGTCGAGCACGAGCAGGTCGGAGAGGGGTCCTTCAGCCATACGGGCACGCTACCCACCGCGCCCCACGCGACCTACGGCGACAGTTGCCGAGACGAGGAGGGCGATGGTGTCGTCCGCGGTCGACGAGCGAGCGCCGGCGTCCTCCGCGGGGCGTCGTCGTGCGATGTCGGCGGCGGATGGTCGAATGGCCACATGACGACCACCGCGACCTCCGCTGCGTCGCGCTACCGCCTCGTGCGGCCGGAGGTCGCCGCGGTCGTCCCCGAGCTCGACGAGCACCAGCGCCGGGTCGTCGACCACCCGGGCGGGCCGCTGCTCGTGCTCGCCGGCCCGGGCACCGGCAAGACCACCACGCTGGTGGAGACGATCGTCGAGCGCATCGAGGGCCGCGGCGCCCGGCCCGACCAGGTGCTCGCGCTGACCTTCTCGCGCAAGGCCGCCGAGCAGCTGCGCGACCGGGTCACCGCCCGGGTCGGCCGCACGATGGCGACCACGCTGAGCTCGACCTTCCACTCCTTCGCCTACGGCCTGGTGCGCCGCTACGCGCCCGCCGAGCTGTACGCCG
>JAEZKN010000322.1 GCA_023415395.1 Actinomycetes bacterium | reverse complement strand
GGGCGTGGGCAGGGCAGTTCGTGCCTCCGCAGGTGTGGCGCCGGGCGAGCGGCCCCCTCGTGGCGCGGCTGGCCGGGCCCGGCGCCGGCCCGCGCCCTCTCCTGAGCGCGGAGCAGCGCGCCCGGCTGGTGCCGGCGTTCGCCGACGACATCGAGCTGCTGTGCGAGCTGACCGGCGAGGACTTCAGCGACTGGCTCTCGACCGAGAGCCGCGGGTCCTACGACCAGCGCCGCCAGCCCGCGTCCTAGGAGACCGTCCTCGACGGCCGCCCTACACGACCGCCCTACACGACCAGGGTCACCAGGTCGTGCGCCCCGTCGGCGCGCGCCGCCTCGACGTAGAAGCGGGTGCGGCCGTCGGGCAGGCGGACCGCCGAGGCGTAGCGCCAGGCGCCGTCGGAGTAGGGCGAGGACAGGGCCGGCTCGTCCTGGGCCACCAGGCGCCCGCCGTCCCAGCGGGCGACGCCCGTGGTCTCGTGCCAGTTCGACGCCGCGTCGGGCCGTCCGTCGTAGAGCACGACGAGGGGATCGCGCGACACCACCGTCGTCACCCGGGCGCCCCGCGCGTCCCAGCGTCCGGGGCGTCCGGCGAGCACCTCGCCCTCGTCGACCCAGTCGAGCCCGTCGTGACTGGCGAGGAGGCGCGTGGTCATCCGGTCCTCGTGGCCGGCCTCGGTGAGCGGATGGCAGCACAGCCACATCCGCCACGTGCCCGGCCCGCCGGGGACCGGAGGCTCGATCACGGGGTCCTTGACGGCCACCTCGTCGTCGCCCGGCAGGACCATCCGGCGTACGCCGTCCGGCAGCTCCTCGGGGGAGGCGGCCGTGAGGCTGTCGACCCACCAGTGCTTGGACCCCGGCGTCGCGCAGGACAGGTACAGCCGCCAGCCGCCCGCGGGCAGCGGGACGAGCACGGGGCGCTCGAAGGACTCGCACCCGAAGGCGGCCCGGTCGACCTCGGCGACCTGCTCGAACGCGACGCCGTCCGCCGAGCGCGCGACCACGACCGCGACCCCGCGGCCCTCGGCCAGCGGCCGGCGGACCCGGTAGGTCAGCCAGTAGGTGCCGTCGACCAGGACGGCGCTCGCCGCTCCGGCCCAGTTGCCGGGGCCGGCGGCCGGGGCGGGCACCACGACCTGCACGCGGTCGTCGTAGCGGGGGACGGGCAGCGTGCCGATCGTCATGCGGCCACCATAGTCGACTGAACCAATCGACAATTTCGTCCGCGGTGCTCAGCGCTTGAGCCACCACTCCATCCGGCGGGTGATCCAGGGCAGCGCGAGGTAGGTCATCACCGGCGTCATCACCAGCACCGAGGCGAGCACCCGCAGCGGCAGCGGCCAGCCGGGGACCAGGCGGGTGGCGACCCAGTTCACCAGGAGGCTCAGCGGGAAGAACACCAGGAAGATCACGCACGCCTGCTTCCAGCGCGGCGGCGCCGGCGGCGCGGGGCGGAGGTCCTCGACGTCGTGGGTGACGGGCGCGTCGAACCAGCCCTCGATGCCCGTCCGGCGCTCGACCTTCGACTCCCCCACCAGGCCCTGCGCGGCGCCGAGCCACCAGGCGCGCTGCGGTGAGGCCTCCCAGGTCGCGAGCGACTGCTCGTCGGCGAAGCGGTAGAGCATGTGCCACTCGTGCGAGCCGGGGCCCGGGCGGACCCAGCCGGATCCCAGGAACCCCTCGAAGCGGGTGGCCAGCGCCGAGCCGGCCCGGATCCACGCGAGCATCTCGTCGGCGTGCCCGGGGGCGATCGTGCGCGTGATCGACACCGTGACCGGAGAGCTCATGCGCGCACCCTCTCGGGGGTCCTGCTGCGCGTGCAAGTCGGCGTTTGGCACAGTGAGGCCATGCCGGAGTCTGCTGACGAGCTGTTCGCCCGCGTGAGCGCTGCCGCCGGAGAGGGCGGTCGCCTGCCGGCGGGTGCCCTGGCCGGGTGGGACGTCTTCCCCTGGGAGGCGGTCGACGGCGCGGTCGTCCCGAAGGTCCTGGCCGCACCCGGCCCCGAGGCCCCGCGCGAGGGCGAGGAGGGCGGCAAGCCCTGCTTCGCGTGCGCGGGCTTCCCGGCCGAGCGGGTCGTGTGGGAGGACGAGCACTGGGTGCTCGTCGCCGAGGAGCGGCCCACCGGCCTCCCGCTGGTCCTGGTGCTGTGGACCCGCGAGCACCTCGACGTCGGCGGCTTCGACGACGAGCACGCCGCCGAGCTCGGCCGCATCGCCAACCGGCTGGTGCGCATCGTCGAGGCCATGCCGGGGATCGGTCGCTGCCACGTCAACCGCTGGGGCGACGGGTCGGCGCACTCCCACGTCTGGTTCTTCGCGCGGCCGGAGGGCTTCGCCCAGATCCGGGGCTCCTACGCCGTCGAGTGGGACGACCTGCTCCCGCCGGTGCCCGAGGACGTCTGGCGCGCCGACCTGCACACGGTCGCGGTCAAGCTGGCCAACTGGGGCGGGCACGCCCGCGCCTGACCCCTCTGACGGCCCCGACGGCCCCTGAGGCCGACCGCCGCGAGGCATGCCCCGCCCAGCCGTCGGGCAGTGTGGAGGGGTGAGCGAGCACGCCGTCGACACCCCGCAGGAGGACCGACGGGGCGAGCCGGCGTACACCCCCCACCCCCACCGGTGGCGGATCCTCTGCGTCTCGCTGGTCATCGGCTTCATGGCCCTGCTCGACGTGTCGATCGTCAACGTCGCGATCCCGTCGATGCAGGAGGGACTCGGCACCACGCCCGGCACCGTGCAGTGGGTGGTCTCGGGCTACGCGCTCGCCTTCGGCCTGACGCTGGTGGCCGGCGGACGGCTCGGCGACGCCTACGGACGGCGCCGGATGATGCTCGTCGGGCTGACCGCGTTCGTGCTGTCGAGCGCGGCGGTGGGCGTCGCCCCGAACGCTCCCCTCGTGATCGCCGCCCGCCTGGCCCAGGGCGCGTCGGCGGGGCTGCTCACGCCGCAGAACTCCGGGCTCATCCAGCAGCTCTTCCGCGGGCGGGAGCGGGCGCGGGCCTTCGGCATCTTCGGCTTCGTCGTGTCGGTGTCGTCGGCGACCGGGCCGGTCCTCGGTGGCCTGATCATCGCCCTGGCCGGCGGTGACGACGGCTGGCGCTGGCTCTTCCTGGTCAACGTCCCGATCGGCGTCGCGGCGCTGGTGGCCGTGCGGCTCGTGGTGCCCCGGCGCGACCCGGCGACGATCGACCGCACCCAGACCCGCATCGACATGCCCGGCGCACTGCTCCTCGGGGCGACCGTGCTCCTGCTGCTCTACCCGGTCGTGAGCAGCGAGAGCGGCGCTCGCTGGCCGCTCCTCCTGCTCCCGCTGGTCCCGGTCGGGGCGTGGGCGTTCCTGCGCTGGGAGCGGCACGTCGCCGGCCGGGGTCGCCCGCCGTTGCTCGACGTCGGCCTGCTGCGGCGGCTCCCGGGCTACGGCAACGGGCTGGCGGTCGGCGCGCTCTACTTCACCGGCTTCACCGGGCTGCTGCTCGTGCTGTCGGTCTACCTCCAGGAGGCCCTCGGCCTCACTCCGCTCGAGGCGGGGCTGCTGATGTCGCCCTTCGCGGTCGGCTCCGCGATCAGCTCACCGCTCGCCGGTCGGTTCGTCTCCGACGTGGGACGCAAGGTCACCGTGCTCGCGCTGGTGACGATGATGACCGGCGTCCTGCTGGTCGCCCTGCTGGTCCCGGCCCGCGACGCGGGCACCGTCGCCTGGGTCCTGGTGCCGGCGCTGTTCGTCGCCGGGTTGGGGGGTGGTGCGGTCGTCTCCCCCAACATGACCCTCACCCTCGACGAGGTGCCGCCGCGGATGGGCGGCGCCGCCGGTGGTGCACTCCAGACCGGCCAGCGCATCGGCGCCTCCATCGGGGCGGCGATCCTCATGACGGCCTACCAGCTGACCTCGCTGCGGCCCGCGCTGCTGACCGGCCTCGTGCTGCTGGCCGCCGCCCTGGCCATGGCGGTCCTGGCATGGCGTCGCGCAGACTGAGGCATGACCTTCCTCGAGGAGCCGGCCACGACGCCGCGGATCCAGGCGCTGTACGACGCCGACGTCGCCTCCTACGGCTACGTCATGAACCTCAACCGGGCGTGGGCGCACCACCCCGACGCCCACGACGGGCTCTTCGAGCTGCTCGGCGCCGTGGCGCGCGAGGGCGGCCTCAGCATGCGGGACCGTGCGGTCCTGGTCGCGGCGTGCGCGTCGACGATCGGCGACTCCTACTGCTCGCTGGCATGGGGCGTCAAGCTCGCCTCGGAGTCCGACCCGGCGACCGCGGTCGGCGTCCTCACCGGCACCGACGAGGGCCTCGACGACCGCGAGCGGGCGATGGCCGCCTGGGCGCGTCAGGTCGCGGCCGACGCCAACGGCACCACGGCCGCCGACGTGCAGGCCCTGCGCGACGCCGGTCTCGGGGAGGCGGAGATCTTCGCCATCACCGCCTTCGTCGCGCTCCGCCTGGCCTTCTCGACGGTCAACGACGCCGTGGGGGCGGTCCCGGACGACCGGCTGCGCGACGGCGCTCCCCCGGAGGTCCGGGCCGCGGTGACCTGGGGTCGCTAGGCCCCGCTCAGAGGATCGCGCCCGGGGCGTACGCCGCCGCCTCGGGGTGCCGTGCGGTGACGTCGGCGACGCGGCGCACGACGGTCTGCACCTGGTCCACGGCCGCACCGGTGAACGTGACCGGCTCGGCGACCAGCGTCGCGAGCTGGTCGGCGGTGAGCCCGAGGCGCTCGTCGGCGGCGAGGCGCGCGAAGACGTCGTTCTCGGCCTGGCCCTGGCGCATGTCGAGGGCGGTCCCGACCGCGGCCTCCTTGATCGCCTCGTGCGCGGCCTCGCGGCCGACGCCGTTGCGCACGGCGGCCATGAGCACCTTGGTGGTGGCGAGGAAGGGCAGGTAGCGGTCGAGCTCGCGCTGGATGACCGCGGGGAAGGCGCCGAACTCGTCGAGGATGGTCAAGAAGGTCTCGAAGAGGCCGTCGGCGGCGAAGAAGGCGTCGGGCAGCGCGACCCGGCGCACGACCGAGTCGGAGACGTCGCCCTCGTTCCACTGGTCGCCGGCCAGCTCGCTCACCATCGAGAGGTGGCCGCGGAGCACGACCGCGAGGCCGTTGACCCGCTCGGCCGAGCGGCTGTTCATCTTGTGCGGCATCGCCGAGGAGCCGACCTGGCCCTCCGCGAAGCCCTCGGTGACCAGCTCGTTGCCGGCCATCAGCCGGATCGTCGTGGCCAGGTTGGACGGCCCGGAGACCAGCTGCACGAGCGCGGAGACGACGTCGAAGTCCAGGGACCGGGGGTAGACCTGGCCGACGCTGGTCAGCACCCGCTCGAAGCCGAGGTGGTGGGCCACCCGCTCCTCGAGCTGCGCGAGCCTCGCGGTGTCGCCGTCGAGGAGGTCGAGCATGTCCTGGGCAGTGCCCATCGGGCCCTTGACCCCGCGCAGCGGGTAGCGCGCGAGCAGGTCCTCGACCCGCTCGAGCGCGATCAGCATCTCGTCGGCGACGGTCGCGAAGCGCTTGCCGAGCGTCGTCGCCTGCGCGGCGACGTTGTGGGAGCGACCGGCCATCACCGTGGCCTCGTGCTCGGCGGCCAGCCGGCCCAGGCGCGCGAGCGCCGCCACCGCCCGGTCGCGGACGAGCGCCAGCGACTGCCGCACCTGCAGCTGCTCGACGTTCTCGGTGAGGTCGCGCGAGGTCATCCCCTTGTGGATGTGCTCGTGGCCGGCCAGCGCGGAGAACTCCTCGATCCGCGCCTTCACGTCGTGCCGGGTGACCCGCTCACGCGCCGCGATCGAGGCGAGGTCGACCTGGTCGACCACCGCACGGTAGGCCTCGACGACGCCCTCCGGCACGTCGATGCCGAGGTCGCGCTGGGCCTCGAGGACCGCGATCCAGAGCTGCCGCTCCAGCACGATCTTGTGCTCCGGCGACCAGATGCGGGCGAGCTCGGCGGAGGCGTAGCGGGCGGCGAGGACGTTCGGGACGGTCACGGGAGGTCATTCTCCCACGGCGACCGAGGCCCCCTCGACCACGCCCAGCGGCTCGGCCGCGATGTCGCTGCGCCGCTGGAGGCCGTCGAACGAGATCAGGTCGGCGGCGGCGTACGCACGGGTGCGGGCGTCCTCGACGTCGTAGCCCCGCGCGCGGACGGCGAGCACGCGGCCGCCGGCGGTGACGAGGTGCTGGTGGTCGGGATCGCCGGGCTCGGGGGCGGCGACGACCGCCGTGCCGGCGTGGATGACGTCGACGTCGTTGACGCCGTTGGCGGCGCCGACGCCGCGGATGACGTCGCCCTTCGACGACGACTCGGGGTAGCCGGCCGACGCGAGCACGACGGTGACGGCGGCGCCGTCGGAGAACACCGGCTCGGCGACGTCGGCCAGCCGGCCGGTCGCGGCGGCGTGCAGCAGCTCGCCCAGCGACGACTCCAGCAGCGCGAGCACCGGCTGGATGTCGGGGTCACCGAAGCGCACGTTGAACTCGATGACCCGCGGACCGGCCGCGGTGAGCGCCAGCCCGACGTAGAGGCAGCCGACGAACGGCGTACCCCGCCGCGACATCTCGGCGAGCGTGGGCCGGACGACCTGCTCGAGCACGACGTCCGCCAGGTCGGGCTGCGCCCAGGTGAGGGGCGTGTAGGAGCCCATGCCGCCGGTGTTGGGCCCGCGTCCGCCGTCGAAGATCCGCTTGAAGTCCTGCGCGGGCTGGAGCGCGTGGGCCGTCGTGCCGTCGCAGATCGCGAAGAGCGAGACCTCCGGGCCGTCGAGTAACTCCTCGATCACCACGCGTCCGCAGGACGCCGCGTGCGCCTCGGCCTCGGCCCGGTCGCGGGTCACCACCACGCCCTTGCCGGCGGCGAGCGCGTCGTCCTTGACGACGTACGGCGCGCCGAAGGCGTCCAGCGCGGCGGCGACCTCGTCGGCGGACTCGCAGGTGCGCGAGCCCGCGGTCGGCACCCCGGCCGCGGCCATCACGTCCTTGGAGAACGCCTTGGAGCCCTCGAGCTTCGCGGCCGCGCGCGACGGCCCGAAGAC
>JAEZKN010000319.1 GCA_023415395.1 Actinomycetes bacterium | reverse complement strand
GGTCAGGGCCGACTGCGGGTCGCCGACCTCGCCGCGCAGCCAGCCGCGCAGGACGTGGTTGTGGGCGGTGATCACGGCGACGGCGGTCAGCTCGGAGCGCAGCGCGGCGTCCGGAGCCTCACCCAGCCAGGCCCGGAGGTGGGTGCTGAAGAGCCGCACGTAGCGGTGCACGCTGGCCAGCTCGCGGTGGCGCAGCGGCGTCACGGTGCGGGTGAGCCGGTAGCGCTGCCGGGCGGTCTCGCCCTCGGCGAGGTAGTGGGCCAGCACGATCCCGCTCGCCTCCTCCAGCGCGGTCCGCGCGGTCGCCGCGGAGCCGGTCGCCAGCCGCGCGTCGACCTTGTCGAGCAGCGCGTCGTGGTCGGGGAAGACCACGTCCTCCTTGGTGGGGAAGTGGCGGAAGAACGTCGTGCGGCCCACGCCCGCACGGGCGGTGATGTCCTCGACGCTGGTCGCCTCGAAGCCCTGCTCGGCGAAGAGCGCCATCGCGCTGTCGACGAGGCGGTGGCGGGTGGAGGCGACCATGGACGGACCTTACGGGGACGGGATTGAGTCCTGTCGATATGGTACGCAGTACCACACCCGATCGAGAAGGTCCCGCCATGAGCTCCGAGTTCCCGATGTTCGCCCTCTCCGAGGAGCACCAGGCCGTCCGCGAGGCCGTGCGCGCGGTCTGCGACGCCAAGGTCGCGCCGTACGCCGCGGACGTCGACGAGAACGCCCGCTACCCCCAGGAGGCGGCCGACGCCCTCCTCGCGGCGGACTTCCACGCGCCCCACGTGCCCGAGCAGTACGGCGGCGCCGGGGCGGACGCGCTCGCGACCGTGATCGTCATCGAGGAGGTCGCGCGGGCCTGCGCGTCCAGCAGCCTGATCCCGGCCGTGAACAAGCTCGGCTCGCTGCCGGTGCAGATCTCCGGCTCCGAGGAGCTCAAGAGCCACTACCTCGCCAAGCTCGCCGCCGGCGAGGGCGGCTTCTCCTACTGCCTCTCCGAGCCCGACGCCGGCTCCGACGCCGCCGGCATGAAGACCCGCGCGGTCCGCGACGGTGACCACTACGTGCTCAACGGCGTGAAGCGCTGGATCACCAACGCGGGCGTCAGCGAGTACTACACGGTCATGGCGGTGACCGACCCCGAGAAGCGCAGCCGCGGCATCTCCGCCTTCGTGGTCGAGAAGGCCGACGAGGGCGTGTCCTTCGGCGCCCCGGAGAAGAAGCTCGGCATCAAGGGCAGCCCGACGCGCGAGGTCTACCTCGACAACGTGCGGATCCCGGCCGAGCGGATGATCGGCGCCGAGGGCACCGGCTTCGAGACGGCGATGAAGACCCTCGACCACACCCGCGTCACGATCGCCGCGCAGGCGGTCGGGATCGCCCAGGGCGCGCTGGACTACGCCCTCGGCTACGCCCAGGAGCGCAAGCAGTTCGGCAAGTCGATCAGCGACTTCCAGGGTCTGCAGTTCCTCCTCGCCGAGATGGGCATGAAGGTCGAGGCCGCGCGCCAGATGACCTACGCCGCCGCCGGCAAGTCCGAGCGTGGCGACAAGGACCTCACCTTCTTCGGCGCCGCGGCCAAGTGCTTCGCCTCGGACGTCGCCATGGAGGTCACCACCAACGCGGTCCAGGTGCTCGGCGGCTACGGCTACACCCGCGACTACCCGGTCGAGCGCATGATGCGCGACGCGAAGATCACCCAGATCTACGAGGGCACCAACCAGGTGCAGCGCATCGTGATGGCCCGCCAGCTGCTCGCCGGGGTGCAGAGCCAGCTCTGATCCGGGGCCCCCCGGGAGTAGGTTCGACCGCGCAGACGTCGGACCCCCAGCCCAGCAGGACTCCGCTCCTTGGGGGAGAGGCGGTGACGTCGTGGTGGTCGCGCGACGGCGCCGACGTCCTCGCCGTCCGGCTCGGGGAAGTGGCACGTCTCCTTCGAGGAGTCCGTGCCCGACGACGAGCGGACGAACGTGGCTCGGGCGCTGTCCTGACCGATCCTCACCTACTCTGCGTGATGCCGCTGCTGTGCAGCGCTACTAGCGTCGTTGCCCTCGGGTACTCGGCGAAGGGCGTGGCGAGATGGCGACCAGTGAAGGTCAGCGAGAAGCACCCCGCAAGGCAGCGCAGGGCAAGTCGTACATCAGCTGGTTGTCGATGGCGGTCCTCATCGCCACGGCGGTGGCGAGCGTCCGCGGGCTCCCGGCGATGGCCGCCTACGACTGGGCGTCCATCTTCCTCTACGTGTTGCCCGCGATCCTGTTCATGGTCCCGGTGGCGCTCGTCGCCGCCGAGCTGGCCAGCGGCTGGAAGGGCGGGGTCTTCGTCTGGGTCAAGGAGGCCTACGGCGATCAGCTCGGGTTCTTCGCGATCTGGCAGCAGTGGATGCAGAACGTCGCGTGGTACCCGGCCCAGCTGGCCTTCTTCGCCTCCGCCCTGGCCTACGTGTGGGACCCGGGCCTGGCCAACTCGGGCATCTTCACCGGCCTGATCATCCTGGTCGTGTACTGGATCTCGACGTTGATCGCCACCCTCGGTGTCGACGCGTTCGCCAAGGTCGGCACCTGGGGCTTCGTCGTCGGCACCCTCGTGCCCGCGGCGGCCCTGATCGTCTTCGCGGCGATCTTCTGGTCCGACGGCGGCACCTCGCACCTCCCGTCGGTCAGCGACGCGGAGTGGTTCCCGAAGTTCACCGGGCTGGCCAGCATCGTGCTGATCGTCAGCAACTTCCTCTCGTACGCCGGCATGGAGATGAACGCCGTCCACGTCAACGAGATGCGCCGGCCCAGCGTCGAGTTCCCCAAGGCGATCGTGCTGTCGGTCGTGTTGATCCTCTTCGTCTTCATCCTGCCGACCCTCGCCATCTCCGTCGGCGTGCCGGGCTCCAGCGTCAACCTCACGCAGGGGGTGCTCCAGGCGTTCGACGTCTTCTTCGCCCACCTCGGCATGTCCTGGGGGACCACGGTGATGGCCCTGCTGATCGTGATCGGCATCCTCGCCTCGGTGGTCACCTGGATCCCGGGGCCGAGCAAGGGGCTGCTGCTGGTCGGCAGGGACGGCTACCTGCCGCCTCGACTGCAGGGCACCAACAGCAGGGGGATGCAGGTCCCGATCATGGTGGTGCAGGGGCTGATCGTCACGGCGATGGCGATCCTGTTCGCCATCCTGCCCTCGGTGCAGTCGGTCTTCTGGATCCTCACCGCCATGGCGGTGCAGCTCTACCTGCTGATGTACATGGTGATGTTCCTGGCGGCGATGAAGCTGCGGCGCACCCATCCCGAGGTCAAGCGCGGGTTCCGCACGCCGGCGATGCCGGTGGTGGGCACCGTGGGCTTCCTGGCCAGCCTGGCCGCGTTCTTCCTCGGCTTCGTGGAGCCGTCGGGCAACGCGGACTCCACGCCGCAGTCGATCTACATCCTGATCCTCGTGGCCGGCATCGTCCTGCTCGGCGTCTGGCCCTTCGTCCTCTACCGGCTGCGCAAGCCGGCGTGGAACACGGGCTCCTCCGCCCCGGACAACACGCACACCGACACCACGGCCCAAGGGAAGTGAGCACGATGAGCACGATGCGTCCGCACGCGACCCGTTCCTTCCCGTTGGTCCGCAGCGCGGGCTTGGCGCTCGCGGCGGGTCTCGCCCTGTCCGCGTGCACGGCCGCCGGCGCCGGGGCCGACCGCGACAGCGCCCGGGCGACCGAGCTGGCCGACCAGCTCAACCAGAAGCTCGCCGACGCTGGACTGCCGTCGCTCGACACCGCGACGGCGACCACGCTCTACGGCACCGACGGTGGCGTGGCGTGCGAGAACGTCGGCGAGCTCCAGTTCGACCTGTCCCTGGCCCAGTTCGGCAACAACTCCGGCAACCTGCGCCGGGTCGTGATGGATCCGAGCCTGTTCGACTTCGACCAGGCCGTCATCGAGACCTACTGCCCGGACAAGGTCGACGAGTTCCGAGAGGCGGTGGACGAGCTCGACACCGAGGAGACGATCCCGTGACCGCCTGGGATCGCGACGAACCACGTGCCGGCCGGCACACCCAACCCGCGCTCGCGCGCTGACCTGAGGAGCAACACATGTTGCACAGCAAGGACTCGGTCCGAGGGGCACTCGAGGACGACGTCTTCGCCTCGAGCGACCTGTCGATCTCGATGCCGAAGTACAAGTTCCCGGCCGACGAGCAGGTGCCGCGCCACGCCTACCAGGTCGTCCACGACGAGCTGATGCTCGACGGGAACTCCCGGCAGAACCTGGCGACCTTCTGCCAGACCTGGGTGGAGCCCGAGGTCAACGACCTGATGTCGCTGTCGGTCGACAAGAACATGATCGACAAGGACGAGTACCCGCAGACGGCGGAGCTCGAGGCGCGCTGCGTGCACATGCTGGCCGACCTGTGGAACAGCCCGGACGCGGCGAACACGATGGGCACGTCGACGACGGGGTCGAGCGAGGCGGCGATGCTCGGCGGGATGGCGCTGCTGTGGAAGTGGCGCGAGCGCCGGCGGGCGGAGGGCAAGCCGACCGACCGGCCCAACCTGGTCACCGGGCCCGTGCAGATCTGCTGGCACAAGTTCACCCGCTACTGGGACGTGGAGCACCGCGAGATCCCCATGGAGGGCGACCGCCTGCTGATGAACCCCGAGGAGGTGCTCGCGCGCGTCGACGAGAACACCATCGGCGTCGTCCCGACCCTCGGCGTCACGTTCACCTGCCAGTACGAGCCGGTGGCCGAGGTGGCCAAGGCCCTGGACAGGCTCCAGGAGGACACCGGCCTCGACATCCCCATGCACGTCGACGGTGCCAGCGGTGGCTTCATCGCGCCGTTCGTCGAGCCGTACCTCGAGTGGGACTTCCGCCTGCCTCGCGTGAAGTCGATCAACGCCTCGGGCCACAAGTTCGGTCTCGCGCCCCTGGGCGTCGGCTGGGTGGTGTGGCGCGACGCCGACGAGCTGCCCGACGACCTGGTGTTCCACGTCAACTACCTCGGTGGCGACATGGCGGTCTTCGCCCTGAACTTCTCGCGACCGGGCGGGCAGATCGTCGCGCAGTACTACAACTTCCTGCGCCTGGGCCGCGAGGGCTACCGCAAGATCCACCAAGCGGGCTACGACACCGCGCGGTACTTGGCCGACGAGATCGCGAAGATGGGTCCCTTCGAGATGATCTACGACGGCCGCGGCGGCATCCCGGGTCTGACCTGGAAGCTCAAGGAGGGCGTCGACCACGGGTTCACCCTCTTCGACCTCGCCGACCGCCTCCGCGCTCGGGGCTGGCAGGTCCCGGCCTACACGCTGCCCCCGCACCGGGAGGACCTGGCCATCCAGCGGATCCTGGTGCGGCACGACTTCAGCCGGGACATGGCCGCGCTCCTGCTCGACGACTACCGCCGGGCCATGGGAATCCTGGCCAAGCACGCACCCAAGGAGCCCCTCACCGAGGAGGAAGCCGGCGGCTTCCACCACTGACCGCCGGCTGCGCGGTCAGTTCCCCAGGAGGCCCAGGGCGGCCGCCGTGCGGACGGCATCGCCGCGGGAGGACACACCGAGCTTGCGATAGATGGCCGACACCTCGGAGGCCACCGTGTTGCGGGTGACGTAGAGCTCCTCGGCGATGTCGGCCAGCCGGAGGTGGGTCTGGAGGAGCGGCAGCAGTCGGAGCTCCGCCGGCGTGAGGCCTGCGGGGTCGGGCCCGTGGTCGCCGTCGAGCCGGACGAGCTCCCGGAGCTCGCGGACCTGCTCGACGAGGCCGCCCAGCTGCGGGCGACGACGGCGGATGGCGTCCAGCTCGTCCAGCAGGCGACGCGCGGCGACGTGGTCGCCCAGCGCCCGCTGCACGCGCGCGACCTGCAGCCGGCCGCGCGTCGCCAGGTGGGGCGAGGCGTAGGTCGACGCGGGAAGAGCCTCGGCGGCCGCGTGGAGGTGGCGCTGCGCTGCGGGGAGGTCGGCGTCGTGGAGCGCGAGCCGGGCCGCCGCAGCGTGAGGGAGTACGACGACGCCGTACCCCTCCAGGGGGTGGCGCTCGAGCGTCGCCAGCGCGTCGGCGGCGTCCGCCGCGGCCGCCTCCCACCGTCCGTCGTCCATGCGCAGGAGCGCCAGCTCCGACCGGCTCACCACAACCGTCCACCAGCTCCCGGTCTCCGTGCCCACGGTCGTGGCCTGGTCGAGGGCGGCCTCCGCCTCGTCGAGTGAGCCGGCCGCGAGACGCGCCTCGCCGAGTGCGCACAGGGCCACCGCACGTTGGGCAGACCACTGCCGTTCCAGGCGGGTCGCCAGCTCGGCGTCCACGAGCATCTGCTCCGGGCCCGAGAGCCCCATCATGGCGCGGAGCGCGGACCTCGTGGAGGTGAAGCGGGCGTCGGGCTCGTCTGCGGCCGGCCCCACGGGCACCTCGGCGACGAAGACAGCCCACCGCTCGGCCTCGCCGGGGCGCCCGGCCTCGGCTGCGATCCATCCCGCCAGAGCCGCCAGCAGCGGCTGGTCGCGGATCGCGGAGTCACCGAGCGACGTCAGCCACCGTTGCACCGTGCTCGCCCGACCCTCGACGAAGGCGGGCAGCGCCAGCTCGGCGACCAGGCGGGCGCAGCGCTCGCGCTCGGCGGTGACCAGCAGGTGCTCGACCGCCGAGGCGGGGGAGCCGTGGTCCAGGAACCAGTCCGCGGCGCGGACATGGAGGGCCTCGACCAGCATGGGCTCGTGCCGTCGCAGCTCGGCCAGCAGGAACTCCCGGACCAAGGTGTGGTGCCGGTAGCCCTCGTGACGACGGTCCAGCGGTACGAGGAACGAGTTCGCACTCGCGAGCACTCGGAGCCGGGCCTGGGACCCGGACTCCGCGAGGACCGCGTCGCAGAGCGGTCCCTCCAGCCGGTCCAGCACGGCAGTCCGGCGCAGGAACCGCTGGGTCGCCGGGTCGAGACGGCCGAAGACCTCGCGGTGGAGGTAGGCGGCGATGTAGCGGTCGTCGCCGGTGACCTCCCAGGAGTCGCCCCCGACGTCGTGCGCGATGTGCGCCCCGAGGTGGACCGCCGCGGGCCACCCCTCGGTGCGGGCAGCCACGTCGACCGCCTGCGCACGGGTCAGCGGGACGCCGGCGTCGGCGAAGACCCGCGCCGCTCCGGCCGCGTCGAGGGTGAGCTCGCCTGCAGTGATCTCGACGGTCGCTCCCGTCGCGCGCATCGGGGCCAGGTGCCGCTGCTCGTCGCGGCTGGCGGTCACGACCTGGGAGCCGGGGGGGATCACCGCGAGCACGCCCACCAGCAGCTCCTGGCACGCCGAGGACCGCAGGTGGTGCACGTCGTCGACCAGGAGGAGGAAGGGCGAGGGTGCGTGCGCCAGCGCGTGGGTGATCCGCACCGTGCCGCGAGCGTCGGCGTCGTGGCCCCCGGTCGCCCGCAGCGCCCTCTTCAGGGACGCCTGTCGGGGGAAGGCGCGTCCGTACGCGGCCGCGAGCAGTGCCAGCAGCGTGGCCGGGTCGTCGTCGTCGCGATCGAGCGAGAGCCAGGCGACGGACCGCGGGTCCCGGTGGGCCCACTCGGCGAGCAGGGCCGTCTTCCCGTAGCCGACCGGGGCCGTGACACCGACCGCGGTGGCGCCGCTGTCCCGGGCGGGCTGCCAGACCTGCCGGCGCGACGGGTACCCGTCGCGAAGCGCCGGGACCGTGAGCTTGGCCTGCAGCTCGATCTCGTCCCGTGCGGCTCCCGTCCGGCCCGAGCCGTTCGCAGCGCTGGTCACAGCCACACACTAGGCACGCCGGAGCCGTTCGTCGGCGGCTGCGGCAGGCATGACCCCGAAGGACCCTGCCGATGGTCACCGTCACCGCAGCGCGGCGTCGGGACCGTCTGCGGTGCCCGAGTCGGCACATGGGCCGGGGGGTCCTCGGGTACCGATCGGCCATGCCTCAGCAGCAGTGGAGCAAGAAGCGCGAGCGACAGTACGAGCACATCAAGGACGGCCTCGAGGAGCGCGGTCGCAGCGAGGACGAGGCCGAGGAGATCGCGGCCCGCACC
>JAEZKN010000372.1 GCA_023415395.1 Actinomycetes bacterium | reverse complement strand
CGCCAGCACGACGTACGTCGCGGCGGCGCTCGTGGCCGCCACCCAGCGCCGCGCCCGGTCGGCCCCGGCCATCGGCCCGGCGGTCATGGCAGCGGTGATCGCGGCGAGGTTGATCGCGTGCCCGCCGAAGGGCGCGCCCAGGAGCGTGCCGAGACCGGTTACGCCCATCGACTCGCGCCACGGCACGGCGTAGCCGAAGCTCGCCATCACCGCGACGCCCGGCACGTTCTGGGAGGCCATCGTGACCACGTAGAGCGGCACCGCGATGCTCACGACCGCGGGCAGGGTCCACGAGGGTGTGGTCCAGGTGAGCGAGGGCAGCAGGTCGCCGCCGTCGACGGCCGAGCCGGCCTCGACGAGCACGACGGCCAGCGCCACCACGAGCGAGGCCGGCACCGCCCACCGTCGCGAGACCCGGTGCATCACCATCCAGGCGAGCACGACCGGACCGACCAGCAGGGGCGAGGCGACGAGGCCGAGCACGGGCTGGAGGCAGATCGGCAGCAGGACGCCGGCGAGCATGGCGCGCGCGAGCGAGGTGGGGATGCGGCTGATCAGGTCGCCGAGCCAGGGGAGCAGCCCGGTCAGCACGATGAGCACCGCGGTCACGGTGAACGCCCCGACCGCGGCCGGCCACCCGCCCTCGACGGTGCCGGTCGTGATCAGCAGCGCGGCGCCCGGGGTCGACCAGGCCAGGGCGATCGGGGTGCGGTGCCGGACGGCCAGCCAGAGCATGCCGAGCGCCTGCATCACGCACAGGGCGAGCAGGCCCGAGGCGGCCTCGGCCCGGGTCGCGCCGACCGCCACCAGCCCGGCGAGGACGACGACGAAGGAGCTGCTGAAGCCGACGATCGCGGTGACGATCCCGGCCACGACCGGCGTGCCATCGTGGGGCGCGGTCACGGGCGTGCTCACCGGCGTGCTCAGGACAGCACCAGCACCAGGTCACCGCCCTCGACGGCCTGGGTGCCCGACAGCGCGAGACGCTCGACGGTGCCCGCCACCGGCGCGGTGATCGCGGCCTCCATCTTCATCGCCTCGATGGTCGCGACGGTGTCGCCGGCGGCGACCTGCTGGCCCTCCTCGACCACGATGGTCACCACGCCCTGGAACGGCGCGGCGACCTGGCCCGGCCTGGACGCGTCGGCCTTCTCGGCCGCGGCGACCTCGGAGGCGATGCTCTTGTCCCGCACGTTCACGGGGCGCAGCTGGCCGTTGATCGTCGCGAGCACCGTGCGGATGCCACGCTCGTCGGCGTCGCTGATCGCCTGGAGGCCGAGGATGAGCGTCTTGCCCTCCTCGATCTCGACCTCGTGCTCGATGCCCTGGCGCAGGCCGTAGAGGTACTCCAGCGTCGGGACCACGGACAGGTCGCCGTAGGTCGCCCGCGACTCCGCGAACTCGCGGGTCGGACCGGGGAAGAGCAGCTCGTTGAGGGTGCGGCGGCGCGACGGGCTGGTCTCCCCGCGGTTGCCGGCCAGGCCCTCCTGCTGCTCCGGCGTCAGCGTCTCGGCCGGTGGCTTGTGGGTGCGGCCCTCGAGCGCCCGGGTCCGGAACGGCTCGGGCCAGCCGCCCGGTGGGTCGCCCAGCTCACCGTTGAGGAAGCCGATGACGGAGTCGGGGATGTCGAACCTGCCAGGGTTCTCCGCGAACTCCGCCGGGTCGGCACCGACGGCGACGAGGTGCAGCGCCAGGTCGCCGACGACCTTCGACGACGGGGTCACCTTGACCACGTTGCCGAGGATGTCGTTGGCGGCGGCGTACATGTCCTCGATCTGCTCGAACTTCTCGCCGAGCCCGAGGGCGATGGCCTGCTGGCGGAGGTTGGAGAGCTGGCCGCCGGGGATCTCGTGGCGGTAGACCCGGCCGGTCGGCGCGGGCAGGCCGGACTCGAACGGCGCGTAGACGCGGCGGGTCGCCTCCCAGTAGGGCTCCAGGGCGCAGACCGCGCCCAGGTCCAGGCCGGTCTCCCGCGGGCCGTGGTCGGTCGCGGAGACCAGGGCCGAGAGCGGCGGCTGCGAGGTGGTGCCGGCCATCGAGGCGGTCGCGGCGTCGACCGCGTCGACGCCGGCCCCGATCGCGGCGAGCAGCGTCGCGAGCTGGCCGCCGGGCGTGTCATGGGTGTGCAGGTGCACCGGCAGGTCGAACCTCTCCCGCAGCGCCGTGACCAGCGTGACCGCGGCCGGGACGCGCAGCAGCCCGGCCATGTCCTTGATCGCCAGCACGTGGGCCCCGGCCTCGACGATCCGCTCGGCGAGCCGCAGGTAGTAGTCGAGGGTGTAGAGCCTCTCGCCCGGGTCGGACAGGTCGCCGGTGTAGCAAAGGGCGACCTCCGCCACCGACGTGCCGGTCGCGCGGACGGCCTCGATGGCCGGACGCATCTGCTCGACGTCGTTGAGCGCGTCGAAGATGCGGAAGACGTCGATGCCGGTGGCCGCGGCCTCCTCGACGAAGGCGTCGGTCACCGCCAGGGGGTACGGCGTGTAGCCGACCGTGTTGCGGCCGCGCAGCAGCATCTGCAGGCAGATGTTGGGCACGGCCTGGCGCAGCGCGGCGAGCCGCTCCCACGGGTCCTCGGCCAGGAAGCGCAGCGCGACGTCGTAGGTCGCCCCGCCCCACGCCTCGAGCGACCACAGCTGGGGTGTCGTCCGCGCGACGTGCCCGGCGACGTTGAGCAGGTCCCGGGTCCGCACGCGGGTCGCGAGCAGCGACTGGTGGGCGTCGCGGAAGGTCGTGTCGGTGACGGCGACGTCCTTCTGGGCGCGCAGCCGCCGCGCGAACTCCTCGGGGCCGACCTCGAGCAGGAGCTGGCGCGAGCCGTCGGGAGCGGGGACGTCGAGGTCGACGTCCGGCAGCTTCGTGACCGGGTCGATGCTGACCGGCGCCGCGCCGTACGGCTGGTTCACCGTGACGTCGGCGAGGTAGGCCACGACCTTGCTGCCGCGGTCGCCCGACCCGCGCGCCTGCAGGAGCTGCGGGTGCGTCTCGATGAACGACGTCGTCACCCGGCCGGCAGCGAAGTCGGGGTCGGCCAGCACCGCCTGGAGGAACGGGATGTTCGTCGAGACGCCGCGGATGCGGAACTCCGCGACCGCCCGGCGGGCCTTCTCCACGGCCTTCTCGAAGGTCCGGCCGCGGCAGGTCAGCTTGGCCAGCATCGAGTCGAAGTGCGCGGAGACCTCCGCGCCGGTGTAGGTCGTGCCGCCGTCGACGCGCACGCCGCCGCCGCCGGGGGAGCGGTAGGTCGTGATCACGCCGGTGTCGGGACGGAAGCCGTTGGCCGGGTCCTCGGTCGTGATCCGGCACTGGAGCGCGGACCCGCGCAGCTGCACGGTGTCCTGCGACAGCCCGAGGTCGGCGAGGGTCTCGCCGGAGGCGATGCGCAGCTGGGCCTGCACGAGGTCGACGTCGGTGACCTCCTCGGTCACCGTGTGCTCGACCTGGATGCGCGGGTTCATCTCGATGAAGACGTAGTTGCCGTCCGGGTCGAGCAGGAACTCGACGGTGCCGGCGTTGCGGTAGCCGATCTCCTGGGCGAAGCGCACCGCGTCGGCGCACATCCGGTCCCGCAGGTCGGGGTCGAGGTTCGGCGCGGGCGCGATCTCGACGACCTTCTGGTGGCGGCGCTGGACCGAGCAGTCGCGCTCGAAGAGGTGGATGACGTTGCCCTCGCCGTCGGCGAGGACCTGGACCTCGATGTGGCGCGGGTCGACGACGGCCTGCTCGATGAAGACGGTCGGGTCGCCGAAGGCGCCCTCGGCCTCGCGCATGCAGGTCTCGACGGCCTCGCGCAGGTGCGCCGGGTCGTCCACCCGTCGCATGCCGCGACCGCCACCGCCGGCCACGGCCTTGACGAAGAGCGGGTAGGGCAGGTCGTTCGCGGCCTCGACCAGCGCGTCCACGTCGGTCGAGGGGTCCACGCTCGCCAGGGTCGGTACGCCGGCGGCCTTGGCCGCCGCGATCGCGCGGGCCTTGTTGCCGGTGAGCGTGAGCACCTCGGCGGTCGGTCCCACGAAGGTGATGCCGGCGTTCGCGCAGGCCTCGGCGAGACCGGGGTTCTCCGACAGGAAGCCGTAGCCGGGGTAGACCGCGTCGGCGCCCGCACGCAGCGCGACGGCGACGATCGCGTCGGGGTCGAGGTAGCTGCGGACCGGGTGGCCGCGCTCGCCGATCTCGTAGGCCTCGTCCGCCTTGAGGCGGTGCTCGGACCACCGGTCCTCGTAGGGGAAGACCGCCACCGTGCGCGCGCCGAGCTCGTAGGCGGCGCGGAACGCCCGGATCGCGATCTCGCCGCGGTTCGCCACCAGCACCTTGGAGAACATGCCGACACCCTATGAGCCCGGCGCCTGCCGCGGTGTGGGCGTCGTCACTGGCGAGACAGGAACTGGGCGATCAGGTCGGGGTGGGCGGCGTGGGCCAGCTCGACGGCGGTGGGCTCGGGCACGTCGAGCGCGGTGACGGCCTGGTGCCCGCCGGCGGTGGTGGCCACCAGGGTGGTGAGCCCGACGCGGCGCTGGGGCCAGGTCGCCCGGAGGTTCCAGCCGATCACGCCGTCGAGCTCGAGGGCCTCGTGGCGCCGGTTCAGGCTGCCCGACCGGACCACGAGGTGCCGATCGGTCAGCGCGTGCCCGAGGGCGCGGGAGCGGTCGGCCGCCAGGAGGAGGGCGCCCGGGAGGGCGATCACGGCGACCGCGGCC
>JAEZKN010000268.1 GCA_023415395.1 Actinomycetes bacterium | reverse complement strand
GGCGGTCCATGACGTCGTCGTACTTGAGGACGTTCTTGCGGGACTCGAAGTTCTGCGACTCGACCTGGCCCTGGGCGTTGGCGATCGCGTTCGTGACCCGCTTGTTCTCGATCGGGACGTCGTCCGGAATCTTGAGGACCTGGAGCACCCGGTCGACCCAGTCGGACTTGAACAGGCGCATCAGCTCGTCCTGCAGCGACAGGTAGAACCGGGACTCGCCCGGGTCGCCCTGACGGCCGGAACGACCGCGCAGCTGGTTGTCGATGCGGCGCGACTCGTGGCGCTCGGTGCCGACGACGTAGAGGCCGCCGAGCTCCTTGACCTCGTCGTGCTCGTGGGCGACCTGGGCCTTGATCCGCTCGAGCGTGCTCGGCCACTCCGCCTCGTACTGCTCGGCGGTCTCGCCGCCGGGCTCGAGGCCCTTCTTGCGCAGCTCGAGGTCGGCGAGGAACTCGGTGGAGCCACCGAGCATGATGTCGGTGCCTCGGCCGGCCATGTTCGTGGCGACCGTGACCGCGCCCTTGTGACCGGCGAGGGCCACGATCTTCGCCTCGTCGGCGTGCACCTTGGCGTTGAGGACGCTGTGCGGGATGCCGCGCTTCTTGAGCTTCTGCGAGAGGTGCTCGGACTTCTCGACCGACACGGTGCCGACCAGCACCGGCTGGCCCTTCTCGTGGCGCTCGGCGATGTCCTGGACCACCGCGTCGTACTTGGCCTCCTCGGTCCGGTAGACGAGGTCGGGCTGGTCGACGCGGGCCATCGGCTTGTTGGTCGGGATCGGGACGACGCCGAGCTCGTAGATCTTGTCGAACTCCGAGGCCTCCGTCATGGCCGTGCCGGTCATGCCCGAGAGCTTGTCGTACATGCGGAAGTAGTTCTGGAGCGTGATCGTGGCGAGGGTCTGGTACTCCTCGCGGACCTCCACGCCCTCCTTGGCCTCGATCGCCTGGTGCAGGCCGTCGTTGTAGCGGCGGCCCGCGAGCATGCGGCCGGTGTGCTCGTCGACGATGAGCACCTCGCCGTTCATGACGACGTACTCCTTGTCGTTGCGGAACAGCTCCTTGGCCTTGACGGAGTTGTGCATGAACGAGATGAGCGGCGTGTTGACCGAGTCGTAGAGGTTGTCGATGCCCAGGTGGTCCTCGACCTTGGTGATGCCGGGCTCGAGCATCGAGATCGTGCGCTTCTTCTCGTCGACCTCGTAGTCGACGTCGCGCTCCAGGGTGCGGGCGATCTTCGCGAACTCGCCGTACCACTGGACCTCGTCCTGGGTCGGGCCGCTGATGATGAGCGGGGTCCGCGCCTCGTCGATGAGGATCGAGTCGACCTCGTCGACCACGGCGAAGTTGTGGCCGCGCTGGACGCACTCCTCGATGGAGCCGGCCATGTTGTCGCGCAGGTAGTCGAAGCCCAGCTCGTTGTTGGTGCCGTAGGTGATGTCGCAGGCGTACGCCGCGCGGCGCTGCTCGGGGCGCATCTCCGGCAGGATCACGCCGACGGTGAGCCCGAGGAAGTGGTGGACGCGGCCCATCATCTCGGACTGGTACTTGGCCAGGTAGTCGTTGACCGTGACGACGTGGACGCCCTTGCCGCTGAGCGCGTTGAGGTAGGACGGCAGCACCGCGACGAGGGTCTTGCCCTCACCGGTCTTCATCTCGGCGATGTTGCCGAGGTGCAGCGCCGCACCGCCCATGACCTGGACGTCGAAGGGGCGCATACCGAGCACGCGGCGGGAGGCCTCGCGGACGGTCGCGAACGCCTCGGGCATGATGTCGTCGAGGGACTCACCCTGGGCGAGACGCTCCTTGAACTCCGCGGTCATGCCCTGGAGCTCGGCGTCGCTCATCGCGACGAAGTCGTCCTCGATGGCGTTGACTGCCTGGGCGATGGCCTCCAGCTGACGGAGGATCTTGCCCTCTCCGATGCGGAGGAGCTTGTCGAGAATGGCAGGCACGAGGGTCGGACTCCTGAACAGATGAAGATAGGCCTCCGCCACTCTACCCAGCCGTAGAACTCCGCCCTAACCGAACGGACGCATCCGGGCCGCCAGGTCCCCCCGCCGCTCGATCTGGACCGTGGCGAGACCCAGCCAGCCCCGGAGCCGGTCGAGCTCGGCGAGGAGCTCCTCGGCGGTCTGCTCCGGCGCCCCCGGCTCGGCGAAGGCGCCCTTGACGACCAGCCGGCCCGCCCCGGCGTCGAAGCGGCGGTCGGCCTTGAGGTCGACCCGGGCCACGATCCGGTCGCCGAGCAGGAACGGCAGCACGTAGTAGCCGTGCACCCGCTTGTCGGCGGGCACGTAGATCTCGATCCGGTAGTGGAAGTCGAAGAGCGCCTCGGTGCGGGCGCGCTCCCACACGACGGGGTCGAACGGGCTGAGCAGGGCCCGGGCGTCGACGCGGCGGGGCAGCCGCGCGTCCCGGTGGAGGTACGCCGGGCGCTTCCACCCCTCGACCGTCACCGGGAGCAGCTCGCCCTCCTCGACCAGCTCGGCGACGGCGGTGGCCGTGTCGGCGACCGACATCCGGTAGTAGTCGCGCAGGTCCTGGACGGTCGCGACGCCGTGCGAGCGCGCCGCCCGGCGTACGAGCTCGCGGTGGGCGTCTGCGGGAGTGGGCGTCGGTCGGGCGAGGACGTCGGCCGGGAGCACCCGCTCGGGGAGGTCGTAGCGGATCTCGAACTGGGTGTTGCGGCCGGCGATCGCCACCTGGCCCGACATGTAGAGGTAGTCGAGCACCTTGCGGGTCTCCGACCAGTTCCAGCCCCAGTTGTCCTTCTCGCGCGGCAGGCCGTCGTCGAGGTCGCGGGCCGTGGACGCGCCCAGGTCGCGGACCTCCGCGAGGATCCGGCGCTCCAGCGCGTCGTCGGCGACGAAGCCCCACTTGCCGCGCGCCGCGCGGTAGGCGGCCATCCGGTGCTGCATGACCGGCCACAGCTCGACCGGCATGAACGCCTGCACGTGGGCCCAGTACTCCACCAGCCGCCGCGGCCGCTGCTCGCTCGCCCGGCGCAGCAGGTCGACGTCGTAGGGACCCATGCGCGAGTAGAGCGGCATGTAGTGCGCCCGCTGGAGCACGTTGACCGAGTCGACCTGGAGGACGCCGGTGCGCTCGAGCGTGCGCTGGAGCGTGCGCATCGTCGGCTCGGCGTGGGGCTTGTCGAGGAAGCCCTGCGCGGCGAGCGCGACCCGGCGGGCCTGGGCGTTGGTGAGGCGGTCGGGCACGGGGCTACTCAACCAGGCGGCAGGGACAGCCTCGTCGGTCGCCGTGCGGCGCTGCTCGACGGGTCTCGATACGCCGTCGCTCGTCCCTCGCGACGCCTACTCGACCGACGAAGGCGACGGCCACCTCGGCGGTCGAGTAGCGAGCGCCAGCGAGCCG
>JAEZKN010000289.1 GCA_023415395.1 Actinomycetes bacterium | reverse complement strand
GCGCGCGGGGGCGCCGACCCGGTCCGCGCGTACGCCCGCGCCAGCGCCCTCTTCGCGGCCTGGGTGGCGAACATGGCTGCGGTCCACGCCAGCCAGCGCGGCGTACCCCTCCCCGACGGCGCGTCCGGCAACAGCATGGGGCTGGACATCCTGCGGGCGCTGACCGGCGGCGGGCTCGGCCAGCAGGAGTCCGGTCAGTAGTACCAGGGGTAGGGCGACCAGTCCGGCTCGCGCTTCTCGAGGAACTGGTTGCGACCCTCGACGGCCTCGTCGGTCATGTAGGCCAGCCGCGTCGTCTCGCCGGCGAAGAGCTGCTGGCCGACCAGGCCGTCGTCGAGGAGGTTGAAGGAGTACTTCAGCATCCGCTGCGCGGTGGGCGACTTGCCGTTGATGAGGCGCCCCCACTCGAGGGCGGTCTTCTCCAGCTCGGCGTGCGGGACGGCCTTGTTGACGGTGCCCATCCGCATGCCGTCCTCGGCGGAGTACTCCTGGCCGAGGAAGAAGATCTCGCGGGCGTACTTCTGGCCGACCTGGCGGGCGAGGTACGCCGAGCCGAAGCCCCCGTCGAAGGAGCCGACGTCGGCGTCGGTCTGCTTGAAGCGCGCCTCCTCGAGGCTGGCGATGGTCAGGTCGCAGACCACGTGCAGGCTGTGCCCCCCGCCCGCGGCCCAGCCGGGGACGACGCAGATGACCACCTTGGGCATGAAGCGGATCAGCCGCTGCACCTCGAGGATGTGCAGGCGCGCGAGCTTGGCCTTGTCGATCGGGCTCGGCTCCTCGGCGCCGGTGTCGGCGCTGCCGGCGGAGACGTCCTCGTACTGGTAGCCCGCGCGGCCGCGGATCCGCTGGTCGCCGCCGGTGCAGAACGCCCACTTGCCGTTCTTGGCGCTCGGGCCGTTGCCGGTCAGCAGCACGCAGCCGACGTCCGCGCTGGTGCGGGCGTGCTCGAGCACGCGGAGCAGCTCGTCGACGGTGTGGGGGCGGAAGGCGTTGAGCACGTCGGGCCGGTCGAAGGCCACCCGCACGGTGCCGTGCGCCTTGGCCCGGTGGTAGGTCAGGTCGGTCAGGTCCTCGAAGCCGGGCACCGCGTCCCAGTCGTCGGCGTCGAAGATCTCCGACACCCCGTCGATCGCACTCATGGGCCTGACGCTATCGCCGGTGGAATAGCCGGCGAGCACGTGGTCTTCTGGTGGCATGACTCTTGAAGGCGAGTACGAGCCCAGCCCGAGCGACTGGGTGCGCGAGCAGGTGGAGCAGTTCGAGGCCTCGAACGGCCAGGAGGCGAACACCCTCATGGGCAAGCCGGAGTGGCCGATCGTCGTCATCACGTCGAAGGGCGCGAAGTCCGGCAAGCTCCGCAAGAACCCGGTGATGCGGGTCGAGAAGGACGGCGTCTACGCCGCGGTCGCCTCCAAGGGCGGCACGCCGGAGAACCCGGCGTGGTACCAGAACTTCCTGGACCACCCCGAGGTCGAGCTGCAGGACGGCGCCGAGAAGCACACCTACCGCGCGCGGGTCGCCGAGGGCGCGGAGCGCGCGGAGTGGTGGGAGCGCGCGGTGCAGCAGTACGCGCCGTACGCCGAGTACCAGGAGAAGACGGACCGGGAGATCCCGGTCTTCCTGCTCGAGCGCGTCTAGCCGTTCGGGTCGAGACACCCGGAACGGCCCCTGCTTAGGGCGGATCGGGGCCGTTTGTGGTGTCTCGACCGGCAAGGTGCGTCACGATGCGCAGGTGACGACCGAGACACCTCCGTCCGGGTCGGGGGTACGCCGCTCGGCCCTGGCCGAGCCGACCACGGACCCGCCCGCGCGCTGGGTGGCGTTCCTGACGCTGGCGAGCATCGGGTTGTGGGCGGGGTTCTTCGGCCCGATCCAGGTGCTGCTCGCGCAGCAGGCCGAGGCCATCGACCCGGACGCGAAGAAGGAGATCCTCGCGGTCGTCCTGGGGCTCGGCGCGTTCGTCTCGGTCGTCTGCAACCCCGTCTTCGGGGCGTTCTCCGACCGCACCTCGCTGCGGATGGGCCGCCGGCTGCCGTGGGTGATCGGCGGCGCGGCCGGCGGGGTCCTCTCCCTGCTGCTGCTCAGCGTCGCCGACAGCGTCGTCGTGATGGCGATCGGCTGGTGCCGCGTCCAGGCGACGTTGAACGCGATGCTCGCCGCGGTCACGGCGACCGTGCCCGACCAAGTGCCGGTCGCCAGTCGCGGCCGGATCGGCGGCATCCTCGCGATCGCCCAGACCCTCGGCGTCATCGGCGGCACCGGCATCGCTTCGGCGACCGGGAGCATCGCCGCGGGCTACACCGTGACCGCCGTGGTGCTCGTCGTCGCCACGATCCCGTGGTGCCTCGACGCGCGTGACGTCCCGTTGCTGCCGGAGGAGCGGCCGGCGGCGTTCGACTGGAGTGCGTTCCTGCGCAGCTTCTGGCTCTCGCCGCGCCGGTACCCCGACTTCGCGTGGGCGTGGATCACCCGCTTCCTCGTGAACCTCTGCAACGCGCTCGGGCTGCTCTACCTCCTCTACTACATGCAGGACGTGCTCGGCTTCGCCCGGGACGAGGCCGACGAGCGGGTCTTCGTGCTGACCGCGATCTACGGCGTGGTCGTGATGCTGACCGCGGTCGGGTTCGGCGTGTGGAGCGACCGCAGCGGCAGGCGCAAAGTCTTCGTGATCTGGTCGGGCGTCGTCATGGGCCTCGCGACGCTGCTGCTGGCCGTCGCCCAGACCTGGCCGGCGTCCGTGGCCGCCGCCGCGCTCATGGGCGTCGGCTACGGCATCTACGTCTCGGTCGACTTCGCCCTCATCACCCAGGTGCTGCCCGGGGCCGAGGACCGGGCCAAGGACCTCGGGGTCATCAACATCGCAAATGCGCTCCCCCAGGTCTTCGCACCGTTCCTGGCCGCGCTCATCCTGCTCACCGTCGAAGGCCTCGGCGGCGTCACCGAGACCGACGGCGACCGGTTCTCGGTCGGCTACTGCGTGCTCTACCTCAGCGCCTTCGCGGTCGCGATCCTCGGCTCGGCGTTCGTGACGCGGATCCGGTCGGTGCCCTGACGGCGGGATAGTCCCTCACGAAGTGGTTGCCCACCACGGCGTGTCGGCAGCCACTTCGTGAGGGACTATCCCGGCGGTCCGCTCAGTGGGCGGTGCTCTTGGCGGTGCGCGAGATCGACATGGCCAGGCCGGCGAGGTGGCCCAGGCGGGCGACCTCGGAGTCGAGGAACTCGGGCCCGCCGCGGCGGCCGATGATGACGCACTCGGTCTTGTTCAGGCGCGCCCCGATGAGGACGGCGTTCTCGTCGTCGCTCTCGAGGTGGGCGGCGCGGTCGATCGCGATCCACTCCAGCTCGCCCGGTGCGGCGTGGGTGGCGTGCCGCAGGCCGTCGGTCTTCGAGACCCGGGCCGCCCAGTCGGCGCGGAACGTCGCGGGCAGCAGGTCGATGAGCCGGTCCAGCGCGACCTCGGGGTCGGCGGTCAGCTCCTCGACGGCCTCGAGGTCGAGGACGAGATTGCCGCCGGCGGCGTACCGGCTGATCCAGATCACCTCGACCCCGTCGAGCGCGTTGCAGGCCGAGACGATCGAGTCGGGCATCGTGCCCGGCGCGATCTCCAGCAGGACGTCGTCGACGGCTGCGCCGTTGCGCTTCTCGACGATCTCGATCGCCTCGATGTCCCCGCCGGCCAGACCGATGGCCGTCGCGACGCGACCCAGCGAACCGCGGACGTCGGGCAGTTCCACGCGGAGCAGGTACGGCATGTCCTCGACCCTAGCCCGGACAGGTTGCGGCCGGGTTTCCTCTCATCGCTGCGCGAGACGCAGGCGCAGCCCGGTCGCGCGCTCGGCCCGGGTGCCGACGGCGGCGCGTACGGCGGCCTCCGACCCGACCACGCGCACGTGGTGCCGGGCGCGGGTGACGGCGGTGTAGAAGAGCTCGCGCGTGAGCAGCCGGGAGGCCTCGTCGGGCAGCAGCACCGTCACCCGGTCCGCCTGGCTGCCCTGGCTCTTGTGGATGGTCATCGCGTGCATGGTCTCGACGGCGTCGAGGCGCCCGGTCGCGAACTCCTTGAGCCGCTCCGACCCGGCCACGAAGACCCGCCGCCGCTGGTCCTGGCGCACCACCACACCGGTCTCGCCGTTGTAGACGTCGAGCGCGTAGTCGTTGCTGGTCACCAGCAGCGGGCGCCCGACGTACCACTCGCCGTGGACGTCGACGTCCGGGTCCTCGGCGAGCCACCGCTCGACGAGGTGGTTCCACCGGCGTACGCCGTAGGGGCCCTCGCGGTGGGCGCAGAGCAGCCGGTAGCGGTCGAGCTCGGCGAGGGCGGTCGTCGCGTCCTCGTCGCGCGCCGCGGCCCAGATCGCCCGCGCCGCGGCTACGGAGTCCGGGCGCAGCGCGGCCTCGATCTCGTCCTGGTCGGAGGTCTCGACCCAGGACACCTGGTCCGACGGCGTGCGGAGCACCTCCACCACCGCGTCGGCGTCGCCGTCGCGCAGCGCGGCGGCGAGGGACTTGATGTCCTCCTCGGAGCGGAAGTTCGTCGAGAGCGCGGAGACCGGCGAGTCGGGCCGCCCCTCGTAGCCCGCGACCAGGTCGCTGAGCACCGCCCCGGCGCCGACCGAGGTCAGCTGCTGGGGGTCGCCGACGAGCACCAGACGGCAGTCGGGCCGCAGCGCCTCGAGCAGCCGGCCCATCATGGTCAGCTCGACCATCGAGGACTCGTCGACCACGACCACGTCGTACTTGAGCCGGTTGGAGCGGTCGTGGCGGAAGCGGGTCGCGTTGTCCGGCCGCCAGCCCAGCAGCCGGTGGAGCGTGAGGCCACCGAGGCGCCCGACCAGCGCCGGCGCCTCGGGCCAGGACTCCGCGACCGCCGCGAGCTCGGTGGCGACCGCCTCCTGCAG
>JAEZKN010000159.1 GCA_023415395.1 Actinomycetes bacterium | reverse complement strand
GTCCGCGCCCGACGCGCTCACGCCCCGGGAGACCGAGATCCTCGCGCTGGTCGCCGAGGGCCGGTCCAACGGCGAGATCGCCAAGCAGCTGTTCATCAGCGCCAAGACGGTGTCGGTCCACGTCTCGAACATCCTGGGCAAGCTCGACGCGGCCGGACGCACCGAGGCCGCCGCGATCGCGCGCCGCCGCGGGCTGCTGCCGGAGTAACCCCCGGCCAGCAGGGGTACTCCTTGTCCGCCGGTCGGCGTGGCAGCAGACTGGCGAGACCCGACCCCTCCAGGAGGAACGATGACCGACGAGTCCCTGAGCGACGACGACATGACGACCGGTCCCGTGGTGGACCAGAGCGCCGGCGGCGACGCCGACGGCACCGACGGTGACGGCACCGACGGCGACTCGCACGACAGCGACGGCACCGACGGTGACGGCACGGACGGCGACGGCTCCGACAGCGCCGGCTCCGACAGCGACGGCTCGGACGGTGACGCCACCGACACCACCGACGGCGACGCCTCCTGAGTGTCCGCCCTCGACCTGCTGAGCGGCGACGCCCAGACCTTCCTGAGCAAGGTCTGGGCGTCCCGCGTGCACCTGCACCGCACCGACCCCGACGACCTGGTCGGCCTGCTGTCGCTCGACGACGCCGACCACCTGCTGACCTCGACGGCGATCCGTACGCCGTCGATCCGGATGGCCCAGGACGGCTCGGTGCTCCCCGAGTCCGCCTACACCCGCGGCGCGACGCTCGCGGGCAAGCAGCTCACCGGCCTGGTCGACGCCGCCAAGGCGCTCGCGCTCTTCGGCGACGGCGCGACCGTCGTCCTCCAGGGCCTGCACCGCTACTGGCCGCCGCTGACCCGGCTGGTCGCCGAGCTCGAGCTCGAGCTCGGTCACCCCTGCCAGGCCAACGCCTACCTCACGCCGCCCGGGTCGCAGGGCTTCGCGGTCCACTCCGACACCCACGACGTCTTCGTCTTCCAGACCGCCGGCTCGAAGCTGTGGGAGGTCCACGGCGAGGACGGCCCCGAGGAGGTGCTGCTCGAGCCCGGGCTCGCGATGTACCTCCCGACCGGCACCCCGCACGCCGCCCGCGCGCAGGAGACCGTCTCCCTGCACGTCACCATCGGCATCAACCAGCTCACCTGGCGCGGCCTGCTCAGGCGCTCGCTCGAGGACGTGCTGGCCGGCGTACCCGACGAGCACCTGCCGGCCGGCTACCTCGACGACCCCGCCCGGCTCTCCGGCGCGCTCGCCGACCGGCTGGCCGCGCTCGCCGAGGAGGTCCGGCGCGTCGACGCCACGGCCGCGGTCGAGGCCGAGGTCAAGCGGTTCCTCACCAGCCGCCCGCCACGGCTGCCCGGCGGCCTGCACGACGTGCTGGGCACGGTCGAGGCGACCACGACCCTGCGCCGGCGGCCCGGCCACCCGTGCGTGCTGCTGGACCGCGGCGAGCAGGTCGAGGTGCTGCTGGGCGACCGGGCGATGACGGTCCCGGCCTGGATCCGGCCGGCCCTCGACGAGGTCCGCGCCCGCGAGAGCCTCACGCCCGCCGACCTCCCGCTCGACCCGCAGAGCAACCTGGTCCTCTGTCGGCGCCTGGTCCGCGAAGGGTTGCTGGAGATCCGGTGACCTTCCGCTGCGCGGCGGAGAGCCTGCTGCGGGACGAGCCCGTCGGCGGCACCGCCACCCACGTCCGCACCTGGCTGCTGCTCGAGCACGTCGGGCCGTGGGGCGAGGACGCGCTGCTCGACGCCCGACTGCCCGAGGGCCTCGGCGCCGCGCTCCAGCAGCGGGCCCGGACGCTGCGCGCGAAGATCCTCCTCATCCGCCGCTTCAGCTCCACGCCCGACGGTGCCGGCCTGCGGGTGTTCGCCGCCCACGCCGACCCGGTCGCCCCGCGGATCGAGAGCGGCACGATCGCCGACCCGCGCGAGGTGCTCGACGTCGACCTGGCCGCGTTCCGCGAGGGCGGCACCAGCGGGCTGGCGGCGTACGACGGGTCGCTGCTCTGCGTCTGCACCAACGGCCGCCACGACGCCTGCTGCGCCGAGCGTGGCCGGCCGGTCGCCCAGGCGCTCGACCGGGCCCACCCCGAGGAGACCTGGGAGGTCTCGCACATCGGCGGCGACCGGTTCGCCGCCAACATGGTGGTGCTGCCGCACGGCCTCTACTACGGGCGGCTCGACCCGGTCACGTCGATCGCGGTCGCCGGCGCCCACCTCTCCGGCGAGCTCGACCTCGACCACCTGCGGGGGCGCGCGTCGTACCCGATGGCCGTGCAGGCCGCGGAGATCCACCTGCGTCGCGAGCTCGGCGCGACCCGTGACGGCGACCTCCGACTCACCCGGCGCCAGGTCGACGGCGACGTCACGCGCTCGACGTGGAGCGTCGCCGGTGGGACCTACGAGGTCGTCGTCCGGACCCACCGCGAGCCGGAGACCGCCACGCGGCTGACCTGCAAGGCGCAGCGCGACAACCCGGTGCCCCGGCACGAGGTCCTCGCCGTGGAGCGACGCACCTGACAGGGGCGGCGACTGGGTACGGGGCAGCGTGACCGATCCGACCGACTCCTTCGTCCGGGTGCGCGGCGCGCGTGAGCACAACCTGCGCGACGTCGACGTCGACATCCCGCGCGACGCGCTGGTCGCCTTCACCGGCGTCTCGGGCTCGGGGAAGTCCTCGCTCGCCTTCGGCACGCTCTACGCCGAGGCGCAGCGCCGCTACTTCGAGTCGGTGGCGCCGTACGCTCGTCGGCTGCTGCAACAGGTGGGCGCGCCGCACGTGCAGGAGATCACCGGCCTGCCGCCCGCCGTCGCGCTCCAGCAGCGCCGCGGCGCGGCCAGCGCCCGCTCGACGGTGGGCACGATCACGACCCTGTCCAACCTGCTGCGGATGCTCTACTCCCGGGCCGGCACCTACCCGCGCGGGGCGTCGCGGCTGGAGGCCGAGGCCTTCTCGCCGAACACCGTGGCCGGGGCGTGCCCGCGCTGCCACGGCCTCGGCGAGGTCCACGACGTCGCCGAGGACCTGCTCGTCCCCGACCCGTCGCTCTCCATCCGCGAGGGCGCGATCGCGGCCTGGCCGGGTGCGTGGCAGGGCGCCAACCTCCGCAGCATCGTCACCGGGCTCGGCATCGACATCGACACGCCCTGGCGCAAGCTGCGCAAGAAGGACCGGGACTGGCTGCTCTACACCGACGAGCAGCCGCGCGTGCTGGTCGAGCCCGAGCGCGACCGGATCGACCACGGCTACCTCGGCACCTTCTGGAGCGCCCGGGCGCACCTGCGGCACGTGCTCGCGGACTCCCGCAGCGAGCGGATGCGCGAGCGGGCGATGCGGTTCATGCGCAGCGTCGCGTGCCCCGAGTGCCGGGGGAGCGGCCTGCGCCCCGACGCGCTCGCCGTGACGTACGCCGGCCGCTCGATCGACGAGGTCAACGCGCTCCCGCTCGCCGAGGTCGCCGCCGCGCTGCGGTCCGCGCCCGAGGTCGCCGAGGAGGTGGTCGAGGCCGCGGAGCGCATCTGCGCCGACCTGGTCGCGCGGATCGAGGTGCTGCTCGACCTGGGGCTGGGCTACCTCAGCCTCGGCCGGCCCTCCACCACGCTGTCACCGGGGGAGGCGCAGCGGCTGCGGATCGCCACCCAGCTGCGCTCGGGCCTCTTCGGCGTCGTCTACGTGCTCGACGAGCCGTCGGCGGGCCTGCACCCGGCCGACGCCGAGCCGCTGCTCGACGTGCTCGACCGGCTCAAGGCGTCGGGCAACTCGCTCTTCGTGGTCGAGCACGACCTCGACGTCGTCCGCCGTGCCGACTGGGTCGTCGACATCGGTCCCGGCGCCGGCGAGGGCGGCGGGCAGGTGCTCTACAGCGGACCGGTCGACGGCCTGGCCGCGGTCGAGGGGTCGGTCACGGGCCGCTACCTCGCCGGCCGCGACGAGGAGGTCGAGCAAGGCCAGCGGACGCCGCAGGGCTGGCTGCGCCTGGACCACGTCACCCGGCACAACCTGCACGACCTGTCCGTCGAGGTCCCGCTGTGCGTGCTCACCGCGGTCACCGGCGTCTCCGGCTCGGGGAAGTCGACCCTGGTCAGCCAGGTGCTCGCCGCGGACCCCGAGGTCGTCGGCTCCTTCGACCGCGTCGTGCTCGTCGACCAGCGGCCGATCGGGCGCACCCCGCGCTCCAACCTGGCCACCTACACCGGGCTCTTCGACGCGGTGCGGCGGCTCTACGCCGGCACCGACGAGGCGCGCGCCCGCGGCTACTCCGCCGGCCGCTTCTCCTTCAACGTCGCCGAGGGTCGCTGCGAGACCTGCCAGGGCGAGGGCTTCGTGGAGATCGAGCTGCTCTTCCTGCCCGGCACCTACGCACCGTGCCCGACCTGCCGCGGCGCCCGCTACAACGCCGAGACCCTCGAGGTCACCCACGACGGCCGCACGATCGCCGACGTGCTGGCGATGTCGGTCGACGAGGCCGCGGGCCTCCTCGCCGACGTGCCGGCGGCCGCGCGCAGCCTGGCGACGCTGCGCGAGGTGGGGCTGGGCTACCTGCGGCTCGGCCAGCCCGCGACCGAGCTCAGCGGCGGAGAGGCGCAGCGGATCAAGCTGGCCAGCGAGCTCCAGCGCGCCCACCGCGGGCACGCGCTCTACCTGCTCGACGAGCCGACGGCCGGCCTGCACCCCGCCGACACCACGCTGCTGCTGCGGCAGCTGCACCGGCTCGTCGACGCGGGCAACACCGTCGTGCTCGTCGAGCACGACCTCGGGGCGATTGCCTCGGCCGACTGGGTGATCGACCTCGGCCCCGGCGGCGGGGACGCGGGCGGACGCGTGGTCGCCACCGGCACTCCCGAGGAGGTGGCGCGGTCCGAGGGCAGCGCGACGGCGGCGTACCTCGCCCGGCACCTCGGCCGCCGACGGCGGCGGCGACGTGCAGAGACTCGTTGACGCGTGTCAACTCCGGACACTAGCGTCCCCGAGGTGCGACCCACCACAGCCGTGATCGGCGCCGGGATCAGCGGTCTGACCGCGAGCAAGCAGCTCGACGACTACGGCATCCCGTACACGACCTTCGAGTCCTCCGACCGGGTCGGCGGCAACTGGGCCTTCGGCAACCCGAACGGGCACAGCAGCGCCTACCGCTCCCTGCACATCGACACCTCCAAGCACCGGCTGTCCTTCAAGGACTTCCCGATGCCCGAGGACTACCCCGACTTCCCGCACCACACCCAGGTCAAGGCCTACCTCGACGCCTACGCCGACGCCTTCGGCCTGCGCGAGCGGATCGAGTTCGAGAACGGCGTCGAGCACGCCGAGCGGCTGCCCGACGGCGGGTGGGAGATCACCGACCAGGCCGGCGCCGTCCGCCGCTTCGACCTGCTCGTCGTCGCCAACGGCCACCACTGGGACCCGCGGACCGCGGAGTTCCCGGGTGAGTTCACCGGCGAGTCGATCCACTCCCACCACTACATCGACCCGGCCGACCCGCTCGACTTCACGCGGAAGCGCATCCTGGTCGTCGGCATCGGCAACAGCGCGGCCGACATCGCGGTGGAGCTGTCGTCGAGGTCGCTGCAGAACGAGGTGACCCTCTCGACCCGGTCGAGCGCGTGGATCGTGCCGAAGTACATGGGCGGGCTGCCGGCCGACAAGTACTTCGTCACCATCCCCCAGATCCCGCTGCACTGGCAGCGGTGGGTGCTGCAGAAGATGCAGGTGCTGGCCGGCTCGAACCCCGAGCTCTACGGCCTGCCGAAGCCCAACCACAGGTTCTTCGAGGCCCACCCGACGCAGTCGGTCGAGCTGCCGCTCCGGCTCGGGTCGGGCGACATCACGCCGCAGGGCAACGTGGCCCGGCTCGACGGGCGCACGGTCCACTTCGAGGACGGCACGAGCTCCGACTTCGACGTCATCGTCTACGCGACCGGCTACAACATCACCTTCCCGTTCTTCGACCCGTCGTTCCTCAGTGCGCCGGACAACCACATCGGCCTGTACAAGCGGATGTTCAAGCCCGGCATCGACGACCTGGTGTTCATCGGGTTCGCCCAGGCGACCCCCACGCTGTTCCCGTTCGTCGAGGCGCAGTCCCGGCTGCTCGGGGCCTACGCCGCCGGGCACTACGCGCTGCCGTCGGTGGCCGAGATGGAGCGCGTGATCCTCGCCGACCAGCAGCGCTACACGGGGCACATGGTCGACCGCCCGCGGCACACCCAGCAGGCCGACTACTTCGTCTACGAGCACGACCTGCGGGTCAAGGAGATCCCGGCCGGTCGGGCCCGGGCGGGGGTCGCGACGTGACGGCGACCAAGGGCGACGAGCGCCGCACCGCGCTGCTCGAGGCGCTCGAGGAGTACCTCCGCGACCACCGCCTCGACGAGATCAACGTCGCCGACATCTCGCGCAGCGCGGGGGTCACGCGCTCGGCGTTCTACTTCTACTTCGAGAACAAGGCGGCCGCGGTCGGCGCGCTCTACGAGGAGATGTACGCCGAGGGCTTCGACGCCGCCGAGGTGCTCGGGGGCGACGGGAGCGTGCGCGACCGCATCGAAACCGCGATCCGCGCGATCTTCCACGGCTGGGAGCAGCGCACCCACCTCTACCGCGCGATCCTCGACGCCCGCGCGACCAGCCCGGCGGTCCGCGACCAGTGGGACGCCTTCCAGCAGACCTACGTCGACCTGGTGGCCGACCTCGTCGCCGCCGAGCGCGCGACCGGGGCGGCGCCACCGGGCCCCGACCCGCGCGCGGTGGCGACGGCGCTGCTCGACCTCAACGACCGCACGCTCGAGCGCGTCGTCCGAGCACCCGGCGGGTTCGACGCCGAGCAGCACCTCGACGCCGTCGTCCACGCGTGGGTCGCCGCCATCTACGGGAGGACCGCATGAAGCACGCCGAGGTCTCGTTCCTCTCCGGCGGCGTGGAGTGCCGCGGCTGGCACTTCACCGGGCAGGGCGACGCGTTCGCGGGCGACGCGGGCCGTCCGGTCGTGGTGATGGCGCACGGGCTGGCGGGCACCGTCGACTCCGGCCTGGCGCCGTTCGCCGAGGCGCTGGCCGCCGCGGGCCTGGACGTGCTCGCCTTCGACTACCGCGGCTTCGGCAGGAGCGGCGGCGAGCCGCGCCAGACCGTCTCGGTGGAACGGCAGCTCGAGGACTACCGCGCCGCGATGGCCGCGGCGGCCCGGCTCCCCGGGGTGGACCCCACTCGCCTCGTGCTGTGGGGCGTCTCGCTGGCGGGCGGCCACGTGCTCGCCGCCGCGGCGCACCGCGACGACGTCGCCGCGGTGGTCTCGGTGACGCCGCTGGTCGACGGCCTGGC
>JAEZKN010000156.1 GCA_023415395.1 Actinomycetes bacterium | reverse complement strand
GTGCCGGCTGCCGGGGGCACACGGCACCGCGCTGGCCGCCGAGGCCGAGCGCCGCGGGGCGATCATCGCACCGGGCCCGGTCTTCGCCGCCGAGGGCGGGCTCGACTCCTTCGTGCGCATCCCCTGGACCCGGCCGCCCGAGGAGCTGCGCGAGGCCGTCCGCCGCATCGCCGCCGCGTGGAGCGACGTGCGCGAGCGACCGACGGGACGGGGCGGGCCGACCGGACGGGTGATGGTGGCCTGACCCGCTTTCCGCGCGATGTATATATCCTCTATCTTTCTGCCATGAGCGCCGTCGCCACCAAGGGGTTGAAGTTCGCCCTGGTCCTGCCCTCGACCAACACCTCGGTGGAGCGCGAGTTCCACCACCTGCGGCCCCAGGACTGCTCCTGGCACACCGGGCGGATCATGATCAAGGCCCCGGCGCTGCACTCGGCCAACGCGTTCCAGGCGTTCCGCGAGTGCCTCAACGAGGCGCTGCCCAGCGCGCTCGAGGTCGTGATGACCTGCCAGCCGGACTACATCGTCATGGGCATGTCGGCCGAGACCTTCTGGGGCGGCGTCCAGGGCAACGCGGCGTTCGAGCAGGGCGTGCGCGAGATGACCGGCCTCGAGGTCACGACCGGCGCGACCGCGGCGGGCGAGGCGCTCAAGGCCTTCGGCGCCAAGCGCATCGGCATCGTGACGCCCTACCAGCCGGTGGGCGACGAGCAGGTCGTCGCCTACTTCACCGAGCTCGGCTACGACGTCGCGGCGATCCACGGCCTCTGCTCCTCCTCGGCCACCTCGATCGCCGACGAGACCCCCGCCACCCTGCGGGCCGCCTTCCGGGCCGTCGACGGTCCCGACGTCGACGCACTGATCCAGTGCGGCACCAACCTCGAGTGCATCGCGGTGGCCGCCGAGCTCGAGCAGGAGCTCGGCAAGCCGGCCATCGCGATCAACCTCGCCACCATGTGGCACGCCTTCCGGACCAACGGCATCGACGACAAGATCGCGGGCTACGGCTCGCTGATGGAGCTGCACTGATGTTCCACCACCACGGCCACCTCACCCTCTCCCCCGACGCGACCGACGAGCAGCTCGAGGGGATCCTCGACGCCCTGCTCGGCCTGCCGGGCCAGGTCGACGGCCTCCTCGAGGCCCGCGTCGCCCGCGACGCCGGCCTCGCCGACGGCAACGCCTCGGTGCGCTTCCACATGGTCTTCGACTCCGCGGACTCCTGGCGCGCCTACGGCAGCCACCCCGCGCACGTCGCCGTCGTCACCGAGCACATCAAGCCGGTCCTGGTCGGCAAGGCGATGGTCCAGCACGACGACGCGGACCTGCGGGTCGCCACCCGGCCGTAACCACCGCTGCGGCATCGTGGCCCCATGAGCGATGCGCAGTCCCGCCCCGTCGTCGTCGTCACCGGGGCCAACGGCTTCGTCGGGGCCCGCACCTGCCGGGCCCTCCTCCAGCGCGGCGCGACCGTGCGAGGCGTGGTCCGCCGGGGGGGCACGGCGCCCGCCGGCGTCGAGGAGCACGTCGGCGAGTTCCACGACCCCGCGTTCGCCGCGACGTTCACGGCCGCGGCGGACGCCGTCGTGACGACCGTGCACCCGATGGGCTCCGACCGCGCGACGCAGGAGCGGATCGGCGTCGCGGGCACGACCGTCGTGGCGCGCGCCGCCGCGGAGGCGGGCGTCGACCGGCTCGTGCACGTGTCGACGGCGGCGGTCTACGACCGCTCCCCCGAGGCCGGGGACGTCGACGAGGACGCACCGCTCGTGGGCGATGACGGCAACGACTACGCCGTCACCAAGCGCGACACCGACGCCGCGATCGCCCGGGTCGACGGCCTGACCCGCGTGCTGGTCCGGCCGCCGGCGATCCTCGGGCCGGGCGAGACCTCGGTCTGGAACACCCTGCGGCCGCAGGGCTTCCGGGACGACCCCGCCGAGCGCCGCGCCCACCCCGACCAGACCTTCGCCTGGGTGCACGTCGACGACCTCGCGGCGTTCCTCGCGACCTGGCCGCAGGCGCCGCGGGACCGGCCGCCGGCGGGTGCACGCCGGTGAACCTGGCCGCGGAGCCGACCCCGGCCCGGACCTACTGGGAGACCGTGGCCGCGGCCGTCGAGGCCCCGCCGGACTGGATCGAGGGTCCCGCCTGGACGGGCCGCATCGTCGCGGACCGGGCCCGGTCGTGGGGGTGGTCGCCGACCGTCGACCTGGAACGTGCGATGGCCGAGCTCACCGACGGGCTGGCGGCTCGGTAGCCCAGGCCGTGCCCGAGCTCGAAGAGCTCGCCGGTGCCGTCCGGGCCGGGGATCGAGACCGGCAGCCTCCCGCGCGGCTCGACCTCGCCGTGGATCACCCGCACCAGCGACTCGAGCTGGCCGACGGTGTAGCCGAAGGTGACGACCACCGTCGGCGCCTCGGGGAACGACGCGACGTCGTAGGGGTTGCGCACCGCCGCGACGACCACGGGCGTGCCAGTCGCGAGCAGCGCCCGCACGAGCCGGGTCTGGGCCGCTGCGGCTGCAGTGGGCTCGCCGGTGGTGGCGTCGCGGGCGTAGGCGTTGTTGGTCGAGACGACCACCAGGTCGGCCTCCCCGGCGGCCGCGACGGCGTCGTCGACCTCGCCCGGCGCCGGGGTCAGGCCGGTCTGCAGGACGGTCGTCGTCGCGCCGCGCTCCCCCAGCG
>JAEZKN010000120.1 GCA_023415395.1 Actinomycetes bacterium | reverse complement strand
AGCTCGCCCGCCTGGCCGGCGCCCGCACCGTCGCGATCGTCGGGTCGCCCGAGAAGGCCACGATCGCCACCGAGCGGCTGGGCTACGACGCCGCCCTCGTGCGCGGCGACGAGCTCGCCGCGGCTTGCCCCACCGGCATCGGCGGCTACCTGCACCTGGGCGACCAGGCCACGCTCGACGTGGTGATGGAGCGCCTGGCCGTCGGCGCCCGGGTGTCGCTGTGCGGCCTCATGGACCAGTACAACGGCGCCGCCCCGACCCAGGTGCGTGCCGGGGCGATCATGGCGGCGCGCGCCGAGGTCCACGGCATGGTCGTCTACGACCACACCGACCTCGCCGCCGAGCACGCCGAGCGGGTCGGCGCGCTGCTCGCCTCGGGAGACCTGGTCGCGGTCGAGGACCGCTACACGGGTCTCGCCGAGGCGCCCGCGGCGTTCGCCGCCCTCATGAGCGGCGCGAACGTCGGCAAGGTCGTCGTCGACCTCTGACCGGTCAGCCGGTCACAGCCCGTAGCGGGCCAGCTTGTCGTCCTTGGCGCCCTTCATGAACTTCTTCATCATCCGGCCGGTGGTCAGCCAGGAGACCTCCTCGCCGTTCTTCGACGACGCGAGGACCCGGTCGACGAGGTAGGGCGCCACGTCGTCCACGTGGTCGGCCAGGATGTTGAGCATCTTGCGCTGGCTGCTGACCGACTCCGGGCTGGTCGCGGCCTCCCGCAGCCAGCCGTCGGTGATGAGGATGCCGGGACGGATCTGGCCGACCCGGACCGAGGTGCCCGCGGCCTCCTTGACGAGCGCCTTGGTGAACATGTCCAGGCCGCGCTTGGTGGTGGAGTAGATCCCCATCCCGTCCCGCAGCCGGCCGTCGCTGCCGCCGCCGAGAACGTTGAAGATCCGGCCGCCGCCGTTCGCGCTCATGCCCCGCAGCGCGACCTGGGCGCCGTAGATCGTGCCGAGCATGTTGGTCTCGACCATCGTCGCGACCTCCTCGGGCGTGGTCTCGGCCACCGTGCGCATCGTGTAGGCGAGGCCGGCGTTGTTGATCCAGAGGTCGACGCCCCCGAGCGCGGACGCCGCCGCGTCCCACAGCCCCTGCACGGCGGCGGCGTCGGTCACGTCGACCACGTGCCCCACGGCGCGGCCACCGGCCGCGGCCTCCGTGCCGAGCTTCTCGACCGCCTCGTCGACGGCGGGCTGGGTCCGTCCGGTGACGACGACGGCGTGACCGCGCCGGACCAGCTCACGCGCCAGGGCGAAGCCGATGCCCTTGGTGCTGCCGGTGATGACTGCGTTGACCATGACTTCTCCTCGGGTGGGCTGGGTTCAGCTGCTCAGCGTGCTCTGGCGAGCACGAGTCGGGCCTGCCGGATGACGGCCTCGTCGACGAAGTGGCCGCGGTCGTCGACCGCCACCCCCGCGCCGTTCCGCTCCCACGCCTGCACGAGGCGCCGGGCGCGGGTGATCTGCTCGAACGTCGGCGTGAACACCTCGTTCGCGACGGCCACCTGGGCCGGGTGGATGCAGGCACGGCCGACGAACCCGAGTCGGGCCAGCGCCTCGGTGGACTCCCGGAACCCGTCGAGGTCGCGGAAGTTGGTGGAGACCGGCGCGATCGGCGGCGCGATGCCCGCGGCGGCCGAGGCGAGGACGACCTGCGAGCGCACGTGGAGCAGCTCGCGCTCGTCCGGGCCGGTGCTCACGCCGATGTCCGCGCGCAGGTCCGCCTCGCCGATCTGCAGCCGCTGGACGCGCGGCGCCCGAGCGATCTCGACGGCGCGCAGCACCGAGCTCGCGCTCTCGAGCAGGGGTACGACGGACGCCGTGCTGCCCAGCGAGCCGAGCAGCCGGTCGAGGTCGGTGAGCTCCTCCGGCGTCTCGGCCTTAGCGACCATGACACCGGTCAGGGCCGGGGCGCCGGCGATCGCCCGGACGTCGGACTCGCGGAGCGCGCCGGCGTTGACCCGCACCCAGACCCCGACGCCGTCGAGGACCGGGAGGTCGTGCAGCCAGACGCGGACGGTCTCGCGGGCGAGGTCCTTGTTGGCCGGGGCGACGGCGTCCTCGAGGTCGACGATCACCTCGTCGGCGCCGCGCTCGAGCGCCTTGCCGAGCTTGTCCGGTGCGTCGCCGGGGACGTAGAGCGCGGAGCGCGCGAGCAGGTCAGCCAACGCGGGTCTCCCCCTTGATCAGCGACTTCGCCACGACGGTGCGCAGGATGTCGTTGGTGCCCTCGCCGATGCTCATCAAGATGGCGTCGCGGTAGAGCCGCTCGACCTCGAACTCGGTGGAGTAGCCGTAGCCGCCGTGGACCTTCATCGCGTCGATCGCGGACTGGAGCGCGACCTCGGAGCAGAAGATCTTGGCCATGCCGGTGGCGCCGTCGGCGCGGCCGGTGCGGACGGCGTCGGCGGCCCAGTAGGCCATCAGCCGGGCGGCCTGGACCTGGGTGCCGAGCTCGCCGAGCTTGAGCTGGATGGCCTGGAAGTCCGCGATCGGCTGCCCGAAGGCCTTGCGCTGCTGGGCGTAGGC
>JAEZKN010000066.1 GCA_023415395.1 Actinomycetes bacterium | reverse complement strand
CCCCACGGGTCCGCCCGTGGGGCGCTGTGGCGTCTCGGGGCCGCCTCGCGGCCTTCCCTGGGGGAGAATGGCCCCATGCCCGAGCCGTTCGACGTCCCGATCCGCGACGAGTCCATCCGCCTGGGCCAGTTCCTGAAGCTGGCGAACCTGGTCGAGACCGGCGCGGAGGCCAAGCCGCTGATCGCGGCCGGGATGGTGCGGGTCAACGACGAGGTGGAGACCCGGCGGGGCCGCCAGCTCGTCCAGGGCGACGTCGTGCAGGTGGCGGGGCAGGCTGCCCGGGTGGCCGAGGACGGCGCTCCGGACAACCTGCCCTGGTGATCTGCAGGCAGCTCGGAACAGGTCGGGTCAGGAGACGCCGAGCAGGTCCACGACGAAGATCAGGGTCTCGCCCGGCTTGATCACGGCGCCGGCGCCGCGGTCGCCGTAGCCCAGGTGCGGCGGGATGACGAGCTGGCGCCGTCCGCCGACCTTCATGCCCTGCACGCCCTGGTCCCACCCGGCGATGACCTGGCCGACGCCGAGACGGAACTGCAGCGGCTGGCCCCGGTTGTAGGAGGCGTCGAACTCCTCGCCGGTGGAGTGGGCGACCCCGACGTAGTGCACCGACACCGTCGAGCCGGCGGTCGCCTCGGCGCCGTCGCCCTCGGTGATCTCGGTGACGACGAGGTCGGCGGGCGGGTCGAAGTCGGGGAAGTCGATCTCGGGCTTGTCCATGCTTCCACCCTAGGACACCTCGACTGACAAGATGACGCCCGTGACCTCCCCACGGATCGACCCCGGAGTGGTGGTCGGCTTCGCCGTGCTCGCCGCCTTGGTCGTGCTGTCGCTCGTGACGCCGGCCCAGCTGATCGCGGTCTTCGCCGGCTCCGCCATCGTGGCCGGCATGATGACGACCGCCCGGCGGACGGCGGCCGTCGCCGCCGTCGCGACCGGCTGCGCCGTCCTCGCCGGCACCTGGGAGGACACGACCAACGTCGTCGACTTCCTGGTCCGCGTGCTGCTGTGCGGGCTCCTCGGCGTCGTCGCCGTGCAGGGCGCTGCCCTCCGGGAGCGGCGGGAGAGCAGCCTGCGCCGGATGACGGTGATCGCCGAGACCGCCCAGCGCGCGGTGCTGCGCGCGATCCCGACCGCGGTGGGCTCGGTCGGCCTGTCGGCGCGCTACGTCTCGGCGACCGCCGAGGCGCTCGTCGGCGGCGACCTCTACGAGGTCGCGGCCACACCGTTCGGGGTGCGCGTCATCGTCGGCGACGTGCGGGGCAAGGGGCTGGAGGCGGTGCAGACCGCCGCCGCCGTGCTCGGTGCCTTCCGGGCGGCCGCGTTCACCGAGCCGGACCCGGCGGCGCTGGCCCGCTTGATCGACGCGACCATCGCGCGCTTCATCGGGGAGGAGGAGTTCGTCACCGCGATCGTGGGCGAGTTCCGCGACGACACGGTCGTGCTCGCCAACTGCGGCCACCACCCGCCACTGCTCGTCCACGACGCGCAGGCGGCCGAGGTCGACACCGGCGAGCCGACCGTGCCGCTGGGGCTCGGCGCCGTGCCCGCCCTGACCGAGCACGCCTGGCCGACCGGTGCCCGGATGCTCTTCTACACCGACGGCCTGGTCGAGGCCCGCGACGAGGACGGGGAGTTCTTCCCGCTCGTCGAGCACGCCGCCGAGCTGGGCGAGGGCTCGCTCGAGGACGCGCTGGACCGCCTCATCGACCAGATGACGGCGTACGCCGGCGGCCGGATGAACGACGACCTCGCCCTCGTCCTCGCGGAGAGCGACCGCTCCGGCTAGCTCCGGTGGACGTAGCTGTCGAGCTGGTCGCGCTCGAACTCGAGCTGGCCGATGCGGTGCTTGACGACGTCGCCGATGCTGATGATGCCGGCCAGCCGGCCCTCCTGGACGACCGGCACGTGCCGGATCCGGCGCTCGGTCATGATCTTCATCAGGTCGTCGAGCGCGATGTCCGGGGTGCAGGTCTCGACGTCGACGGTCATGATCGACCGCACGTCGTTGTTGACGACCGTCCCGTCGTGGTGGAGGTGCCGCACGACGTCCCGCTCGCTGACGATCCCGTCGACCGACCGCCCGTCGGCACTCACGATCAGGGCACCGACGTTGTGCTCGGCGAGCAGCGCGAGGAGCTCGCGCACGCCGGCGTCGGGCCCGATGGTCACGACCTCCTGGCTGGGCTTGGCCTGCAGCACGTCACCGATCCGCATGCTGTGACCGTACTCTCAGTCGCGCCGGTGGTCACGCAGGTCGGAGACGGAGCCTGGACCGGTACGGCGCACGTCGGGATCGTTCTCGTCGTCCGGGAGCGTCCCGAGGAAGGACAGCACCGCCTCGTGCAGGTGGCCGTTGGTCGCCAAGGCGTTGCCGCCGAACGGCCCGTCGGTGCCGTCGAGCGAGGTGAAGCGGCCTCCGGCCTCGCGCACGATCACGTCCAGCGCGGCCATGTCGTAGACCTCGAGCTCGGGCTCGGCCGCGATGTCGACCGCCCCCTCGGCGAGCAGCATGTAGGACCAGAAGTCGCCGTAGGCCCGGGTCCGCCAGCAGCGCCGCATCAGCGTCAGGAAGTCGTCGAGCCGGTCGCGCTCGTCCCAGCCCTGCAGGGAGGCGTAGGACAGCGAGGCGTCCTCGAGCCGGCGGACGTCGGAGACCTGACAGCGGCTGGCCTTGAGCAGTGACCGGCCGGTCCACGCGCCGTTGCCCTTCGAGGCCCACCAGCGGCGCTGCAGCAGGGGGGCGGACACGACCCCGAGCACGACCTCGTCGTCGACGACCAGGGAGATCAAGGTGGCCCAGACCGGGACGCCGCGCACGAAGTTCTTGGTGCCGTCGATCGGGTCGACCACCCAGCGCCGCTGGCTGTGCCCGGTCGACCCCTGCTCCTCGCCGGTGATCGCGTCGCGGGACCGGACCCGCGAGAGCGTACGCCGGATGCTCTCCTCGACCGCCTGGTCCGCGTCGGTCACGGGGGTCAGGTCGGGCTTGCTCATCACGTGCAGGTCCAACGACCGGAACCGGCTCTCGGTGATCGAGTCGGCATCGTCGGCCAGCACGTGGGCGAGCCGGAGATCGTCGGTGTAGTCAGTGGACACGCCGCCACCCTATTCACTGAACGGTCCGGGGTGGTGGACCGTGTACCCGTCATGGAGATCAACGGCCTGCCCCTGCACCCGCTCGTCGTCCACGCCGCGGTCGTCCTCGGGCCCCTGGCCGCCCTTGCGGCGCTCGGCTCCCTGGTGCCGCGCTGGCACGACCGGCTGCGCTGGCCGATGCTCGTGCTCGCGGTCGCGGCGACCGGTGCGCTCGTCCTCGCGTACTTCTCCGGCGGCGACCTCCTCGAGAGCAGGCCCGGGCTCGAGGGCAGCCCGCTGGTCCAGACCCACGAGGAGCTCGGCGACCAGCTGCTCTGGGTGAGCCTGGCCTTCGGCGTGGTCGCGCTCGTCGCCGGCTGGCTCCACTCCCGCACGGGCCTGCTGCGCGTGGTGGTCGACGTGCTCCTCGCCGTCGCGGCCGTCGTCCTGCTGGTGTGGGTCTTCCGCACCGGCGAGGCAGGCGCCCGCGCCGTCTGGGGCTAGCCGGTCGCGGAGCGGCTCAGTAGGCCGGCTCGCTCCGGGCGGCCAGCAGCCGGCGGAACGACTCGACCCGGACGGGGTCGGCCTCGCCGCGGGCGACCGCCTCGTCGAGGCCGCACTCCGGCTCGTCGGTGCCGTGGGTGCAGCCGCGGGGGCAGTCCTCGGTCATCTCGTCGAGGTCGGGGAACGCCTCGATGAGGTTCTGTGGCTCGACGTGCGCGAGCCCGAAGGACCGGATGCCCGGGGTGTCGACGATCCAGCCGCCCGGCTGGCCGTCGGGGGAGTCGGGCAGCCGGAGCAGGTAGGCCGAGGTGGAGGTGTGCCGCCCCCGGCCCGTCACCGCGTTCACGTGCCCGACGTCGCGGCCGGCGTCCGGCACGAGCGCGTTGACCAGCGTGGACTTGCCGACGCCGCTGGACCCCAGCAGCACGCTGGTGCGGCCCTCGAGCCGGGCGCGCAGCTCGGTGAGGTCGCCGCCGCGCTGGGTGACGACCCACGGGACGCCGAGGGAGCGGTAGGTGGTGAGCAGCTCCTCCGGCGAGGTCAGGTCGGCCTTGGTGAGGCACAGCAGCGGCTGCATGCCGGCGTCGTAGGCCGCCACCAGCGCGCGGTCGATGAGGCGCGGCTGGGGCTCGGGGTCGGCCAGCGCCGTCACGACGACGAGCTGGTCGGCGTTCGCGACGATCACGCGCTCGACCGGGTCGTCGTCGTCGGCGGTGCGCCGCAGGACGGTGGTGCGCTCGGTGACCTCGACGATCCGCGCGAGCGAACCGTCGTTGCCCGAGGTGTCGCCGACGACGCGCACCCGGTCGCCGACGACCACGCCCTTGCGGCCCAGCGGCCGCGCCTTCATCGCCAGCACCGTGCGGCCGTCGAGCAGCAGCGTGAACCGGCCGCGATCGACCGTCACGACGACGGCGTCCTCGGCGTCGTCGTAGGAGGGACGCTCCTTGGTGCGGGGGCGGGTACGCCGGCGCGGACGGTCGTAGTGCTCGACGTCCTGGTCGGAGTACCGCCCGCTCACTGCGCCGAGTCCCGGGGAGCGACGAGCCCGGACCAGAAGCCGGCGAAGTCGGGGAAGGTCTTGCCGGTCGTGGCGATGTTCTCGATCTCGACCCCGTCGACGGCAGCCCCGATGATCGCGCCGGCGTGGGCCATCCGGTGGTCGGCGTAGGGGTGGAACAGCCCTCCGTGCAGCGGGGCCGGGCGCAGGTCGAGGCCGTCGGCGGTCTCGGCCACGTCGGCGCCCAGGGCGCCGAGCTCGGCGGCGAGCGCCGCGAGCCGGTCGGTCT
>JAEZKN010000605.1 GCA_023415395.1 Actinomycetes bacterium | reverse complement strand
GCTACTCGACCGTCGAAGGTGTCGCTACTCGACCGACGAAGATGTCGCGGGGCGCGCAGCCCTACTCGACCGACGAAGGTGTCGCTACTCGACCAGCGAGCGTGACGCGGCGTGCCGCCCAGCGCGGCGGCCGAAGAACGACCCCTCGCCGAGCTGCGTGCCGGAGCAGTAGCCCTTGCCGTCCTGGGCCAGGTTCGACGCGCAGGCGCCGGCGGCGTAGAGACCGGGGACCACGGAGCCGTCGGGCCGCAGGGCCTGGCCGTCGACGGAGACGCGGATGCCGCCGAGGGTGAAGCCGGCGTACATCGCCGTGCCCAGCGTGAGGTCGAAGACCGCCCACGGTCCGGTGTCCTGGGGCGCGAGCCACTCCGGGGCCTTGTGGAAGTCGAGGTCCTCACCGGCAGCGGCCAGCTTGTTGTAGCGCTCGAGCGTCGCGGCGACCGACCCGGCGGGCAGGTCGAGCGCGGTCTCCAGCTCCTCGATCGTCTCGTAGCCGTCGACCAGCGGCACGAGCGGGAACTTGGGGTACTCGACGTGCTCGCTGTCCACGACCAGGTACGCCGCGTGGTCGGGCTGCTCCATGACGTGCTGCGAGGTCCGCGAGTGGTAGCCGTCCTCGGCGCAGAAGCGCTCGCCGCGCTTGTTGACGAGGAAGCCGGTCATCAGCGACGACGGGGGATAGAACGGCGCGGTGATGAACGGCTCCTCCATGTGCTTGAGCTCGGCGCCGGCCGACGCCCCGAGCCGGATGCCGAGGCCGTCGTCGTAGGTCGAGCCCAGGGTGAAGGGCTTCTCGGCCAGCGCGGGGGTGTACGCCGCCACCATGTCGGGGTTCATCACGAAGCCGCCCGCGGCGATCACGACGGCCCCGGCGGCGGCCACCCCGGTGTCGCCGAACGACTTCCACGCCAGCCCGACCACGCTGCCGTCGTCGTCGGCGACCAGGTGCGTCGCACCGGTCTCGTAGCGGACCTCGACGCCGGCCTCCTCGACGCGGGCGCGGAGCAGGTCCATCACCATCTTGGTGCCCTCGGTGTCGCCCGGCACCGGCACCTTGTGCCCGCGCGGCGCCGGGGCGGCCTGCTCCTTGAAGGGCCACACCTTCTCGTTGCCGGTGAACATCAGCCCCTCGGTGCCCGGCTGGATGACGGCCTTCTCCGGGTAGTAGGAGCGCTCGAACTGGAAGCCCAGCGACTCCAGCCACTCGAAGTGCTCGACCGAGCCGTCGCAGTAGGCGCGGATCTTGTCGTGCTCGGGCTCCTTGGAGACCGCCACGAGGTAGGCGTACATCTCGTCCGGGGTGTCGTCCCACCCGGTCGCCTGCTGCACGGCGGTCCCGCCGCCGAGGTAGAAGTGGCCCCCGGACATCGACGACGTCCCGCCGTGCACCGCGGCGCGCTCCAGGAGCAGCACGCGTGCCCCGGCGCGCGCCGCCTCCAGGGCCGCGCACCCGCCGGCGATGCCGAAGCCGACCACCACGACGTCGTACCGCTCCGCGTCGCCCGGGAGGACCGAGGCGGGCAGGAGGTCGGGGATCGCGGTGCCGCTGGAGCTCATGGCACAAATCTAGAACAAGTTCCACTTTCCTGCGAGGCGCTGCCACCGCGGCTCCGCCCCGCACGCAGGGGCGCGGCTAGACTTCGACCCCGCCGCCCCGACGATGGCCGAGGTGACCTGTGTCGTTCGACGTCCACCAGCTCGACACGTTCGTGCTCGTGGGCTCCGCCGTCACGCTGCTCGCGATCCTCGCGGTGCGCGTGTCCTCGCGCGCCGGCCTGCCCAGCCTGCTGCTCTACCTGCTGATGGGCGTCGCGCTCGGCGAGGCTGGGCTGGGCATCCAGTTCGACGACGCCGAGGCGGCGCACGCACTGGGGTTCGCGGCGCTGGTCGTGATCCTGGCCGAGGGTGGCCTGACCACCAGCTGGCGCGAGATCCGCCCCGCGATGCGCCTCGGCGTCGCGCTCGCGACGCTCGGGGTCGCCGTCTCGGTCGGGATCGTCGCGGTCGCCTCGCACTACCTGCTCGGCCTGCCGTGGCAGGTCGCGGTGCTGCTCGGCGCCGCGACCTCGGCCACCGACGCGGCGGCGGTGTTCTCCGTGCTGAGGCTGGTGCCGCTGCCCAAACGGCTCACGGGCGCGCTCGAGGCCGAGTCCGGCCTCAACGACGCCCCGGTCGTCGTGCTCGTCGTGCTGGTGTCCTCCGGCGCGGCCGCCGAGGACGGCATCCTCGCGATGGTCGGGCTGATCCTCTTCGAGCTGCTCGCCGGCACGCTCATCGGGTTCGCGGTGGGCTTCGGCGGCGCCTGGTTGATGCGGCGCGCGGCCCTGCCGTCCACGGGCCTCTACCCGATCGCCGTCCTGTGCCTCACCGCGCTCGCGTACGGCGCCGGAGCGGCCGTGCACGCCTCCGGGTTCGCCGCGGTGTACGTCGCCGCGCTGGTGCTCGGCAACTCCGAGCTGCCGCACCGGCAGGCCACCCGCTCGTTCTCCGAGGGCATCGCCTGGATCGCCCAGATCGGGCTGTTCGTGATGCTGGGGCTGCTTCTCTCGCCGTCGCGGCTCACGCCGGAGACCTTCGCGATGGCCCTCGCCGCCGGGCTGGTGCTGACCTTCGTCGCGCGTCCGATCTCCGTGCTCGTCAGCTCGGTCGTCCAGCCGATGCCCTGGCGCGACCTCGCCTTCCTCTCCTGGGCCGGCCTGCGCGGTGCGGTGCCGATCGTCTTCACCACGATCCCGCTCGCCGACGGCGTCGAGGGCAGCGAGGAGCTCTTCGACATCGTCTTCGTGATGGTCGTGATCTACACGTTGCTCACCGGCCCCACGCTGCCGATGGTCGCGCGCGTGCTGAAGGTCGCGCGCCGTTCCGAGCCCCGCGGGCTCGAGGTCGAGGCCGCGCCGCTGGAGCGGATCGCCGCGGACCTGCTCCAGGTGTCGATCAGCCCGGTATCGAGGATGCACGGGGTCGAGGTCGGCGAGCTCCGGCTGCCGCGCGGGGCGTCGGTCTCGATGGTCATCCGCGACGACCAGACGATCGTGCCCGAACGGCGCACGGTGCTGCGCCACGGCGACGACCTGTTGGTCGTGACGCCGCGCAAGCTGCGCGAGCAGACTGAGGAGCGGCTGCGCCAGGTCAGCGAGCACGGGCGGCTGGCCCGGTGGCTCGGCGCGACCGGTCGGCGGCGTACCGACGTGGGCCGAGACCCTAGTTGACCGGGGGGCTGCAGATCGTCGCGTCCGCTCGGGCGACCACGGCCTCCCGGCCCTCGCGGACCTCGGTGAAGCCGTCGCCGACGACCACGGTCACGCCGTGGCCGACCGGTTCGCGGCGCTGGACGTCGACGTTGCGGCCCAGCCGGCTCGCGACCAGCCGCACGTCGGGGTTGCGCGGCTCGAGCGTCCAGATCTGCGCGACGGGCACGCGGACGGTCGGGGCGGCGTTGCCGCTGCTGCCCTCGTGGAAGCCGGCGTCGGTGAGCTCCCGCATGACCCGTCCGGCCAGGCCCTCGCGGTTGCCGGCGTTGTAGACGCTGACCGTGACGTCCTGCGGGAACACCTTCTCGCCCTCGGTGACGGTGCGGTCGACGCAAACCGCGGTGTCGACCTTGCCGGGGAGCGGGTCGGTCGCGGCGCTCCACCCCCACGCCGCCGCCACGACCAGCAGCAGGCCGAGCACGGAGAGCGTCGTCGCGGTCCGCGCTCCCTGAGACATCAGGCCGACCTCAGGCCTGGACCGGGTGGACGCGGGCGTGGAGGACGTGACGCTGCTGGAGGGCCGCGCGGAGGGCGCGGTGCAGCCCGTCCTCGAGGTAGAGCTCGCCCTCCCACTCGACGACGTGGGCGAAGAGGTCGCCGTAGAACGTCGAGTCCTCGTCGAGGAGCGTGGCGAGCTGGAGCGTGTCCTTGGTGGTGACCAGCTGGTCCAGGCGCACCTGCCGCGGCGGCACGGCCGCCCAGCCCCGCGACGTGAGGCCGTGGTCGGGGTAGGGCTTCCCGACGCCGACGCGCTTGAAGATCACGCCGCGACCCTACCTCCGCGTCCCAGGGCTGGGCTCACCCCTGACGGGTGGTCACGCGGACCAGCGGACCGCCTCGTCGAAGTAGTCGGCGAGGGCGTGGACCCCCTTGAGGTCGGCGCGCTCCTCCATGAGCGAGGTGAGCGCCTGGGTGTGCTTGACGCGGAGCGCGGCACGGCGCTCGACGAGCTGGTCCTGGATGGTGGTGTGGTCGTCCATGTCGTCCTCCTCCTGACTTAGGTCCCTAGCGTGCCGAAGCGGTGTGGCGGCGAGGTTGACCCCGCGTTACGAACACGTCAACGGATGACCGATCCGCAGAACTGGAATACGTTCTACTTCCGTGGACGACCTCACCGCGATCAGCCAGCTGAAGTACCGCTACCTGCGCACCCTCGACACCAAGCGGTGGGACGAGTTCGCGGCGTGCTTCGTGCCTGCCGCCACGGCGGACTACAACGGCCTGGTCTTCGGCGACCGGGCCGCGCTCGTGGCGTACATGCAGGAGAACCTGGGCGAGGGGATCCTCACGCTGCACCAGGTCCACCACCCCGAGATCACCGTCGACGGTGACACCGCGACCGCGCGCTGGTACCTCCAGGACAAGGTGATCGTCCCTGCCTTCTCCTTCATGCTCGAGGGCGCGGCCTTCTACGACGACCGCTACGTGCGGACGCCGGAGGGCTGGCGGGTCACGCACACCGGGTACCGGCGGACCTTCGAGATCACCCACGACCTGGCCGACCTCCCGGGCACCCGGGTCAAGGGTCCCGGCGAGCACACCCACGCCTGAGCCACGCCTGAGCCACGCCTGGCGGCGGCTGAGCGGGACAGGCGCCCGCTCAGCCCAGCAGGGCCTCGGCCGCCCGCGAGTCGGCGTACTCCTCGAACCGGGCGATCCGGCCCTCCCGCACGGTGACGACCAGGCAGCTCGGGATCCGCACGGGGTCGCCGGAGGCGCTGGTGCCGGCGGTCGTGCCCTGGAGGACCCAGCCGCCGTCGAAGACCCGGAGGCGGACGTCCTCCACCCGCAGCTCGCCGCCGGCCCGGGTGCGCGAGGGCGTCTGCTGGACGACCGACTCGCGCTCGCCGATGTTGTGCCAGGTGGTCACGCCGTCGGCGTAGACGTCGTCGTCGGCACGCCGGCCCTCGAGGAAGGCCGGGAGCCAGCGCCGCGCCAGGGCGAGCGACTCCTCGACGCCGGCCGGGGACGGGGTCTCGATCTCCACGGAGCCATCCAAGCGCCCCGGGTCACAGGGTCGGCTCGCGCCACGCCAGCTGGACGACCTCCACCCCGCGGTCGCGGGTGACCAGGCGGCCGCGACCCGGCGGCGCAGGCTGGGGCTTCTGGTTGCCGAGGAGCGGGCCCTCGTCCGGGCTGCCGGAGAGGAGGAGGCCGGGCATCGCGAGGTCGCGCAGCGACTGGATCACCGGCTCGTAGAGCGCGCGCGAGGCGCCGCCGGAGCGGCGTGCGACGACCAGGTGCAGGCCGACGTCGCGAGCCTGGGCGAGCAGCGGCTGGAGCGCGGCCACCGGTGAGCTCTGCTGGGTCGCGACCAGGTCGTAGTCGTCGACGAGCACGAACACCTCGGCGCCGGTCCACCAGCTCCGGTTGCGCAGCTGGTCGGGCGTCACGTCGGGCCCCGGGATCCGCGACTCCAGGTAGGACGCGAGGTCGCGGATCGCCGGCGTGGCCTGGGCGGCCGAGGTGAGGTAGTTGAGGAGGTACTCGTCGGGCACCTCGCCCAGCAGCGAGCGGCGGTAGTCGACCACCACGAGCTGCGCCTCCTTCGACGACCGGGTCCGCATCACCTCGTGGGCATAGGCGCGAAGTGCGGCGCTCTTGCCCGACTGCCCGTCGCCGAACATGAGGAGGTGCGGCTCGGCGTCCACGTCGAGCCCGACCGCCGCGAGCTCCCGCTCGTCGACGGCCAGCAGGAGGCGGCGGTCGTCCTCCCGCGCCATCGTGCGCACCTCGTCGAGACCGATCCGCTCCGGCAGCAGGCGCAGCTTCGGGCCGGTCGGTCCGGTCCACGCCGCCGTGACCCGCTTGATGAGGTGCTCGACGCCGTCGCCGAGCCCGTCGGAGTCGGGGGTGCCGTCGATCCGCGGCAGCGCGGTCAGCATGTGCAGCTTGCCCTGCACCAGACCGCGACCGGGCCGACCGGCCGGAACCAGCGCCGCCACCTTGCGGTCGATCTCGGAGTCCATGGGGTCGCCGAGCCGGAGCTCGAGACGGGTGCCGAAGAGGTCGCGCATCGCGGCCCGGAAGTCGGCCCACCGGGCCGCCCCCACGACGAGGTGGAGGCCGAAGGTGAGGCCGCGGGTCGCGAGCTGCTGGAGCTCGAACTCCAGGTCGTCGAAGTCCGCCCGGACGGTGCTCCACCCGTCGACCACGAGGAAGACGTCGCCGTACCCGGCGTCGACGGAGCCGGCGCGCCGGCGGGCGCGGTAGGTCTCGATGGAGTCGATGCCCTGCTCGCGGAAGTAGCCCTCCCGGCGGTCGACGAGCGTCTGCACCTCGGCCACGATCCGGCGCACGACGTCGGGCTCGGAGCGCGTGCCGACGCCGGCGACGTGCGGCAGCTCGGTGAACGGCGCGAAGGTGCCGCCGCCGAAGTCGAGGACGTAGAACTGCGACTCCAGCGGGGTCGTCGTCAGCGACATGCTCGCGACGATCGTGCGCAGCAGCGTGCTCTTGCCGCTGCGGGGGCCGCCGACGACGGCGACGTGGCCGCCGGAGCCGCTGAGGTCGATCGTCATCGTCTCGCGGCGCTGCTCGCGCGGCCGGTCGATGGTGCCGAGCGGGACCACGAGCCCACCGGCGCCGCGCCAGTGCGGCGAGACCAGGCCGAGGTCGGGGTGCTCGTTGAGGTCCGGCATGAGGGCGTCGAGGGTGTCGGGCACGTCGAGCGGCGGCAGCCAGACCTGGTGCGCCGCCGGGCCGTGGCCGACCATCCGGCGCACGCTGAGGTCGAGCAGCGACTCCTGCTCGCCGGGCTGCTCGACGACCACGGGCTCCGGCTCGGGCTCGGCGACCTCGAGCTTCTGCACCTCCGAGATCGTGAAGGGCAAGATCCCCTGCAGGTGGCCGCCCTCGTCGCGGCGCACGCGGACCCGCGAGGCGGCCGGCGGACCGGACACGTACGCCGCCTTGAAACGCAGCATCGTCGTCGGGTCGGGCTTGAGGTAGCCCAGGCCGGGGTCGGCCGGCAGCTCGTAGGCGTCCGGGACGCCCAGGACGGCGCGCGACTCGCTCGCGCTGAACGTGCGCAGGCCGACCCGGTAGGACAGGTGCGACTCCAGGCCGCGCAGGCGTCCCTCCTCGAGCCGCTGGGAGGCGAGGAGCAGGTGCAGGCCGAGCGACCGGCCCAGGCGGCCGATGGCGACGAAGAGGTCGATGAACTCGGGCTTCGCCGAGAGCATCTCGGAGAACTCGTCGACGACGATGAAGAGCGAGGGCATCGGCGCGAGGTCCTCGCCGGCGACGCGCGCCTTCTCGTAGTCGCGGATCGAGGCGAAGTTGCCCGCCTCGCGCAGCAGCTCCTGCCGCCGCACCATCTCGCCGGACAGCGCGTCCTGCATGCGGTCGACGAGCGTGAGCTCCTGGGCCAGGTTGGTGATGACCGCCGAGACGTGCGGCAGGTCGGACATGCCGGCGAAGGTCGCGCCGCCCTTGAAGTCGACGAGCACCATGTTCAGCTGCTCGGGGGAGTGGGTCATGGCCAGGCCGAGCACCAGCGTGCGCAGGAACTCCGACTTGCCCGAGCCGGTCGCCCCGATGACGAGACCGTGCGGGCCCATGCCCTGCTGGGCGCTCTCCTTGATGTCGAGGTGGACCAGCGAGCCGCCCTCGCCCAGGCCGATGGGCACGCGCAGCCGGTCGCGCGCGGGTCGCGGGACCCAGGCCTTGGCGGGGTCGAAGCCGTGCACGTCGCCGAGCGCGAGCAGCTCCATGAAGTCGCTGGGACCGGCGATCTCGCCGCTCTGATCGACCACGCCGGCGGCGGTGGTGTGCAGCGGCGTCAGCCGGCGCGCGAACGCCTCGGCGGTCGCGATCGTGCACTGGTCGGCCCGCGCCCGGACCGGCTCCTCGCGCAGCCGCAGCGCCTCCATCACCGGGCGGCCGTCCGAGCCGGCCTCGGCGCCGAGCTGGATGCGCAGGCGGGTCGCGTCCTCGAGCTCGTCCCAGCGTGCCGGCAGGTCGAGGAGGGTGACGCCGTGCAGGCCGTCGGGGGGTACGACGTGGTTGCCGGGCGGCAGCTCGCCGCCGTCGATCACCAGCAGCAGGTGCGGGGTGGCGGGCCGCTCGTCGGCGCCGAACCGCGGCCGGTCGCTGAGGTCGGGCGGGAGCAGCGTGGCCAGGTCCGCGAGGGAGGTGGACACCATCCGCATCGGCCCGACCGCGTCGGACTGCTGGGTGCTCTGGGCGTGCGGGAGCCACTTCACCCAGTCCCAGTGGGCCAGGTGCTGCTCGGAGCAGAGCACCGCGACCTGGAGGTGCTCGGGGGAGTGGAAGGCGGCCGCCGAGCAGATGAGCGACCGGGCGAGCGCCCGCGCCGGCGCCTCGCCGCCGCACACCTCGACCCGGTCGAAGGCGCGCAGGTCGATCGAGGCCGGCAGGTCCGGCTGCAGCCGGTGGACGACCAGCAGCCGGTGCAGCGCCGAGGCGGCGGCGGGGTCGACCTGGTCGATGGGGGTGCTCTCCGGCGGCACCAGCTCCAGCGACAGGGGCTGCGCGCACAGGCCGTAGCGGACGTGCAGGAAGTTCGCGTCCGACGGGCCGTGCTCCCACACCCGCGACCGCTCCTCGGCGAGGGCCGGCAGCGACGCCGGATCCGGGTGGTGCCACGTCAGCGCCCGGCGCTGCTGGTCGGCGGCCTGGCGGGCGACCTTGCGGACGCCGCCGAGGTAGCGCAGGTACTCCGTGCGCGAGCCGGTGACCTGCTGCGTGCGCTGCTTCCGCTGCCGGTCCAGCTGGACGATGATGAAGCCGATCGTGGCGAAGAGGAACATGCCGGCCGCGATGAACCCGCGGCCGCCGGTGGAGCGGCCCATGGTCGCCACCAGGACGATCGACCCGAGGCTGCCCAGCATGGGGATGGCGTTCATCAGCACGCCGCTCGCACCCTCGGACTGCTCGAGCTGGGGCGGTGGCTGCAGCACGATCTGGCCCGACGGCATCTCGGGCTCGTCGAGCCGGGTCCCCCTCAGCGTCGTACTCACGCTGCCACCTCTACCCCCGCGCAGCGTGGTTGACGCCTGCGAAATGGGGGCACGGTGACCGCGTGGCCGACACCCTCGCGCACCCCGAGCTCCTCGCGGTGACCGTGCACGGGCCGGCGGGTGTCCTGGACCTCGTCGTGCCCGCCGGTGCCGCGGCCGGAGACGTCGCCGAGGAGTACGCCGGCCAGGTCGGTCTCCCGGCCGCGCCGGACCTGCGCACGGCCATCGGCACCCCCATCCCGGCCGAGGTGCCCCTGCTGCGCGCGGGGATCGGCACCGGCGACGTGCTGGTCGCCACCTGTCGCTTATACACATA